>NZ_DDKU01000079.1:0-10614 GCF_002339775.1 Thalassolituus sp. UBA2590 | reverse complement strand
GCTGGCTTTGACCTTGATCTGGGCGTCGGCGGATCACCTCTGGCCTCGGTAAATCAACCAGACGCAACCGTGACTGTACCCGCCAATGGTACTGAATCTGTGCAGCTGCCAGTGACTCTGAAATTCACCGACCTGGCCAACGCGATTGGCGGCCTGAGCGGTAAAAATTCTGTTGATTACACGCTCGACGGCAATGTGCTCATGGATGTTCCAGTCATGGGCAATATCAGTATTCCCGTTAATTTCGCAGGCAACCTGCCGATACCGCAGCTGCCGGAGATTACATTCAGTGATATCAGCCTGTCGGATGTCAGCTGGAGCGGAGCCAAACTGATGCTCAGCCTGGACGTAGAAAACCCAAATGCTTTCGGACTGGATCTCAATTCTTTGGCCTATAACCTTCAGGCTGAAGGAAAGTCACTGGGTAAAGGTGCACTCAGCAGCGTTAAACTCGAGGAAGGCCAATCGCAGAAAATTGATATTCCTCTGGAGGTCAGTCTGACTAACCTGGGAATCAGCCTTTTCCGCATGCTGTCTGGTGGAGAAGCGGTCAAAGTGGGGATCGACGGCAGTGCAGACGTCACGCCTGACATTGGTCTCTGGAAGCCCGAGCCTCTTAAATTCAAGGCGGAGCGTACGCTGAATCCTTAACCGGGCGATTTATACCGGGTAGAAGGGATAATCCTGTCGGAAACGCTCCATAGAGAAGAGTTCGTCCAATTGCTCAGACAAACGACGACTCTTGCGGCCGTCCAGGCCCAGATATTTGAGTTCTGCCAGACAGTCGGGGCATATGCTGAGTGTTTTTTCAGGATCACGTGTGCTGACCTTGATGCTGTCAGCGTCCCGAAGCCGGTGGAGTTCGTGACAAGCAGCGAGGTGAATCTGCCCCTCCCCTTCAATCCATACCCTGGAATTCTTTAGTGCGAGTGTGCGGTCAGGGAGGATGCGTAATTGCCCGGGGAGCGCGATCAGTCTCCCTCTGGCCAATTGGTCACGTTCGCCGAATGTCAGCTGATGTTCAGGGTCGAATTCGACAAAATGTCCATAGCCGTCCGCTCCCATACGGTGCTTGAGCGCATTGAATTCCGACTCCTCAAGAAAGTTGTAGAGCTTCATGGCTGAACCCGGTCGAGTATCGTAGCAATGCGCCCTTCAGCATCGGTACGCACCCGGAACTCAACCCGCCGGGAAGCAGAGCCAAGCTCACTCCCCTCATCATCCCGTACGACCTTGGCAGAAGATAGGCCATTGGCCGTGAGATGCGCCTTCAACCAGTTTTTATCGTCGGCAACGGGTTTCAGTCCGAGCACATAGGCAAGCGTTGAGCGCGTGCGCTCCTGCGACAGATTCATATTAAGAATATAAGCTTCGTCCTCCGAACGTGCACCAAACCAACCACTGGAGGTATGCCCTTCAATGCGCACTTCGAGAATATCGTCGCGGTACTGCTCCTGAGTGATAATTCGCACATAGCGAGGGAAGAAATCATCAAGGATGGCCTGAAACTCTGGTTTGAGTTCTGCCTCCCCCTTATCGAACAGAACATCGGTGTTATTAAAACGGAAAGCCAGATCTTCATCGAGCTCAGCCCCCCATCGTGGCATGTCGTCAGCGAATTCTGTCTCAAGATCCTTGTACAACTGGGTGCGGAGCTGATCGTACAGGATCGCCACATCACGAATTTTATCGCGCTCAGTTTCGACATTGATCATAAAGACCACGGAGACCAGCATGAACACCATCATCAGGCCCGCCATTAAGTCAGAAACAGCCACCCAATGACCTTCGTGATCCTGCGAGTCATCCAGCTTCTGAGAGTCATCCAGCATGGTCAGTCCTCAACCTGTCTGGCCATATTCACCAACTCTGTGAGCTTGTCAGTGAGCGGGCTGTAATCAGAGACAAATTTTTCAGACAGTGCCGTTAATTGAAGACCGAATGCACGAAGCGCTTTATTAAGTTCTTCCTCCATGCCCGTATCCAGTTGAGCTACCTGACGTTCCAGGCGCTCACCCAGTTTCTGCATATGCTGCTGACTCTGCTGCTGTTGAGCCAATAGCTGCTCCTGGCTTTCTAACATCATGCTGTGTAACTGGGACGTGAGTTCTTTTTGTGTCTGGCTCAATTCTTCTGTCGCCCATCTCTGCTGAGACTGGACAGCATCCGACATACCCTGGGTAAGAACAGACAATCGCTCTTCAAGCTTCGGCAACCCTTCAGCCGCGTTATTTACCATATCCGCGAGGCTACCGAGCTGGGAGTGAATGTTCATACGCTGTGTTTCGAGGCCTGTCAGAAGCTCCTGTAGGGACTCCGAAATACCGTTGAACGCATTGGCGTTGCGAACCATGTATTCAAACGAGTTGCTCGCTTCTTTCATCAGGTTGGACGACCGTTCCTGCTCTGAAATCAGGTCGTCGAGCTGTGTCCGGTAAGTTTGCTGCCACTCCAGCATGGCAACAACGGATTCATTCAGCTGACGGAAGTTTTCCCCATACTGCTCATTAATCTTGGTATTGAATTCATTCATGACAGCGCGAATGGCTTCAACCAGTGCTTTGGCGTTCGCATCGGCCATCTTCTGCTGATAATTCGTCAATACATCAACAAGCTGGTCAAAGCGTCGCTGGGAAGATTGGTGTTGTTTCGCCAGTTCAGTGCGAAGGCTCTGTTCGGAGCCATCGTGTAATTGCTTCACCAGCGCCTGGAGAGAAAGGTCAAGATCATCAATAGTAGCGGCCCGATGCTGACTGGCCGCACGCCGGCCCGCCTGCTCGACCGCTGCTCGGATCTTAAGGGTCAGGGCAGCGAACAGACCCGCGATCGAAGTCCAGAAGGCCGTTTTGAGACCATCCATCAGTCGTGGGACACTGCCCTGAATATCTGCGGTGTCGAAATGCCAGAGGCCAAGTGCTACGCCAAGAAACGTACCGAAAATACCAATACTGGTCAGAATCGCGGGCGCGACTTCTGCTGTCTTCGAAGAATACCGGAACAAATGAAAGAAAATGCCAAGAGCAAGGACACCGCCAATAAGTACGAGCGTCCATACCGAAAATTGTTCCAACACCATAATACGCAGCCTGACAGGTTATTTATTGCATCACACAGAGTCAGTTTAGTCGTTATTTACGCTTTCGCCGGGAAGCTCGTTTCTGACACCAAAACCGCCAGTGCAAGGTGTTTGTGCCAGACCACACACAAAACAGCACAGGCTAGCGCGCGAATCAGCGAAATTATTGAAATCAAAGAAAAAATCCCACCCCGCTACACCCTAAGAAATTTACATTTGGGGTTTGCGAAGCAGTGATTTTACTGGTTAGAATGCCAGCCTCACGCGCGAGTGAGTAACCGCCTCGTGCGCTGGAAGTATGAAAAAACAGAAATAATAACGGCCCTATGGCCACCTTATTGAGGTACTGATATGACTACGACAATCTGGAGCCTGCTCCTTGTTGGCGCACTGGTCGCTCTGACTTACAAGCGTAGCTCGCTGAAAGTTGCAGCCGGTGTTATGGCTGCTTTTACAGTAGCTGCTTTGGTTTTCGGCGCAGCAACTGCTGTTACCGTAATCTCTCTGATCGCTGCTGGCGCACTGGGTGTACTGAGCCTCGATGGTTTCCGTACCAACACTGTGACTAAGCCGATCCTCAACTTCTACAAGAAGATTCTGCCGCAGATGTCCGACACCGAGCGTGAAGCTCTGGAAGCCGGTACTGTATGGTGGGATGGTGAACTGTTCTCTGGTAAGCCAAACTGGCAGATGCTGCTGAACCACCCTAACCCGACTATCCCACAAGAAGAACAGGACTTCCTGGACAACCAGGTTAAAACTCTGTGCTCTATGGTAGACGAGTGGGAAATCAGCCAGAACGGTGACCTCTCTAAGGAAATCTGGGAGTACATCAAGAAAGAACGTTTCTTCTCTATGATTATCCCTAAAGAGTACGGTGGCCTTGGCTTCTCTGCTCAGACTCAGTCTGCTGTTCTTCAGGCGCTGACTGTATCAGGTGCGACCTTCTCTACCGTAGGTGTTCCTAACTCTCTCGGCCCTGGTGAGCTGCTGCTGAAGTACGGTACTCAAGAGCAGAAAGATCACTACCTGCCGCGCCTGGCTGACGGTCGTGAAATCCCATGTTTCGGTCTGACTGGTCCACGTGCCGGTTCTGATGCGACCTCTCTGCCTGACGTTGGTGTTGTATGTAAGGGCACCTGGGAAGGTAAAGAAGTTCTGGGTCTGAAACTGAACTTTGAAAAGCGTTACATCACTCTGGCTCCAGTGGCGACTGTTGTTGGTCTGGCGTTCCGTATGTTTGACCCAGAAGGTCTTCTGGGCGACAAGAAAGACGTTGGTATTACCGTAGCTCTGCTGCCACGCCACCTTGAAGGTATGGACATCGGTAACCGTCACAAGCCAGTCGGTTCTCCGTTCATGAACGGCCCGATTTTCGGTAAAGACGTATTTATCCCACTGGACTTCATCATCGGTGGTGCTGACATGGCTGGTCAGGGCTGGCGCATGCTGGTTGAGTGTCTGTCTGTTGGCCGTTGTATTACTCTGCCAAGCTCTGGTGCTGGTGGTGGTAAGTACTCTATCGCGGCTACCGGTGCATACTCACGTATCCGTCGTCAGTTCAATGTGCCGATTGCTAAGCTGGAAGGTGTTCAGGAGCGCGTTGCGCGTATCGCCGGTAACACGTACACCGCTGGCGCTGCTGCACGCGTAACTGCGATCGCTATTGATGAAGGTCACAAGCCTTCTGTTCCTTCAGCGATCCTGAAGTACAACCTGACTGAAATCGCCCGTGCCGTTGCTAACGACACGATGGACGTTCATGGTGGTAAAGCCATTATCCGTGGTCCTAAGAACTATGTTGAGTCTGGTTACTCTTCTGTTCCTGTTGCGATCACTGTTGAAGGTGCAAACATCCTGACCCGCTCTATGATCACCTTTGGTCAGGGCGCGATCCGCTGCCATCCTTTCGTACTGCCAGAAATGGAAACTGCGAAAGCGAACGACCTGAAAGGCTTCGATAAGGCGCTGTTTGGTCACTTCGGATTCATCTTCTCTAACATGAGCCGTGCTCTGGTTCTGAACCTGACTAACGCAGCCTTCACTGGTGTGCCTGTGTCTGGTCCTACCAAGCAGTACTACAAGCAGCTGAACAAGTACGCCGCTTCTTTCGCAATCTGTGTCGACATCGCTATGTCTACTCTGGGTGGCGAGCTGAAGTTCCGCGAGCTGATTTCTGCACGTCTGGCGGACATGGTTTCTAAGATGTACCTGGCTTCTATGGTACTGAAGCACTGGGCTGACCAGGGTTCAAACAAAGAAGACCTGCCACTGGTTCAGTACTCTATCGAGAAGCTGTTCTTCGAATTCGAAGAAGCACATGAAGCCTTCCTGCAGAACCTGCCAGCACGTCCTGCTGCATGGCTGCTGAAAGTTCTGACTATGCCACTGGGCCGTCGTGCTAAAGCACCTAACGATAAGCTGGTCGCTAAAGTTGTAGACCTGGTTTCTTACCACACTGACACCCGTGAGCGTCTGATTCAGGGTGCCTACCGTGGCGAGAAATACGGTGCTGCATACGAGAACGGTCTGCGTAACCCGCTGGCTGTCTACGACAGCCTGCTGGATCGTGTTGAGAAAGCTGAGGGCATCTACAAGAAAATTGGCGATGCTATCAAAGCTGGTAAGTACGACGAAGCAACTCTGTCAATCGAAGGCCGTATCAACGAAGGTGTTGAGATGGGCATTCTGACAGCCGACGAAGGCGAGTTCATGATCGCATTCGAGAAAGATGTTCTGGAAATGGTACACGTTGACCACTTCCCTCTGGAACACTTCGGTACTGTTGCTGAAAACCACGACAAAGCAAAAAAGACCTCTAAAAAGAAGTCTGACGAAGCTACTGCTTAATTGCTGACGTCGTAAGAAGAAGCCCCGCCCTGCGGGGCTTTTTTGTGCCCGCTTTTCGGGTATTATCAAAACTCCAGCCAAGGGAGAGTTCGATGCTTATCAGCAATATGGAAGTCGTGCCGGGTAAGCGCATTACCCAGCATCTGGGAATGGTACAGGGCAGCACTGTGCGTGCTAAACATGCCGGTCGTGACATCATGGCGGGCTTTAAAAATATTTTTGGCGGCGAGTTAAAAGGCTATACCGAGCTCCTGAGCGAGTCCCGGGAAGAAGCCATCGACCGTCTTAAACAGCAAGCCGCTGCGCTGGGAGCGAATGCTGTCATCAACGTTCGTTTCTCCACCTCCTCCATTGCTGCCGGTGCTTCCGAAATTTTCGTGTATGGTACTGCAGTGCTTGTGGAAGATCGCTGATGGAACTGATCGTATTCCTTGTTCTCCTTGGGCTGGGTTACGTTTTCGGGCGGCTTTCCGAGAGTCGTCATTACCGCGCCATCATCCAACGCGAGCAGGAGCTCAGAGTGATCTCTGTTGTACCTGTCAAAATTCCTCCCCCAGAGTATCTCCGGCACGAGTCCACTCTGGTATGTGGTAGCGTCGTAATCTCTGTCGATTACTTCAAAACCGTCGCTGCCTCTTTGCGAAATATTTTTGGCGGCCGGGTCGGTGCTTACGAAAGTCTTCTTGACCGCGCCCGGCGGGAAGCTGTTTTGCGTATGCAGGACGAAGCACGTCAACTCGGTGCAGAGACCATCTACAACGTGAAATATGAAACCTCCCGCATCGGAGAAAATGCAGGCAAAGGTCTTGGCTCAGTAGAGGTGCTTGCCTACGGAACCGCACTGATAGCCAGCACGGCCTCTAAGTAGCTGTGAGCCTTAAGGATGAGTTTCCCAAAAGAAAACCCGCAGCTACCCGAGGGGATTAATAATCAGCACGAAAGTCCCTTCGTCGACTTCGTCATCATGGCGGGCGCTCTGCTGCTGGCAGTGGTCAGTCTTTCCTTCCTGATCGGCTGGGGGGCGGTGCGCATAGCCCCGACGGTGCCCTTTGAGTGGGAGCCAGATATTTCTCTGGCTCCCTCTGGATACAGTTCAGAAGAGGATCAGAGAATTGCTGACTACCTGCAGAGTCTGACCCAGCAGTTGATCCCGCAAGAAGCTGAAATTCCCTCAGTTAAGGTGCACTGGCTGCCCAATGTTGATGCCGCAAATGCCTTTGCGACTTCAGGCGGCAATATTCACGTTACCCGGGGTCTGCTTGATGCCGTCAACAGTGAGAATGGCCTGGCGATGGTGCTGGCGCACGAGTACGCCCACATTGAATTACGACACCCCGTCGTCCTTATGCTGGAGCAGATTGGCCACACATTAATCGCACTGCTCACAGGGTTTGATAACTCGTCTGCGGGGACTGTTGCACAACAGACCGGTTTTATCAGCCTGATGGCATTCAGCCGCGATATGGAGCGCGATGCGGATGAAAGAGCGGTGACGCTACTCAACGCCTACTACGGTCATTCCAGAGGCTCTGAGGAGCTATTTGAACATATCCTTACGACAGACAAGGACGCAGCCCACCAATGGGGCCTCTGGCAGTCTCACCCCGCAACCCAGGAACGCATCGAGTTTCTGGAGTCGCAAAAAAAGGGCGAAGATACTCACGTACCGCTTCGCCCTCTTCCTGCTTGGCTTGAAGAAGCCCTTAACAGCACCTCTTCAAACCGATAATCACCCGAGCAGATTACTGATTATCGAGGAACCGCTCTGCGTCCAGTGCCGCCATACAGCCCGTGCCGGCCGAGGTAATTGCCTGACGGTAGATATGGTCAGATACATCGCCCGCAGCAAAGACACCTTCAACGCTGGTTTGCGTGGCGTTCCCATGCAGACCACTCTGAACGACGATATAGCCGTCTTTCATCTCCAGCTGCCCCTCAAAGATGCCGGTATTCGGTGAATGACCGATAGCTACAAAAATACCTTCAAGGTCGAGTTCTTCAGTTTCGCCCGTCTCCCGGTTTTTAATGCGCATGCCGGTAACACCCATGTCATCGCCCAGCACTTCATCCAGCTCACTGTTCCAGCGGATAGTAACGTTACCGTTCTCTGCTTTATCGAGAAGCTTATCAGCCAGAATTTTCTCACTACGGAAACTGTCACGGCGGTGAACTACAACGACTTCAGAGGCGATATTAGAGAGATAAAGTGCCTCTTCAACGGCGGTGTTACCACCACCAATCACGGCGACACGCTTTTTGCGGTAGAAGAAACCGTCACAAGTCGCACACGCTGAAACGCCCTTCCCTTTAAATGCTTCTTCACTCTCAAGCCCAAGATATTTGGCACTTGCGCCTGTTGCGATGACCAACGAATCACAGGTGTATTCGCCGGAGTCGCCTTTCAACCAGAACGGACGCTGATCAAGCTTCACTTCACTGATCTGATCAAACACAACTTCAGTGTCGAAACGCTCTGCGTGCGCTTTCATGCGTTCCATCAGCTCGGGGCCCTGTACGCCCTGAGCGTCCCCCGGCCAGTTGTCTACCTCGGTTGTAGTGGTGAGCTGTCCGCCCATCTGCATACCAGTGATAATGACCGGGTCGAGATTAGCGCGAGCCCCATACACCGCTGCTGTGTAGCCAGCAGGGCCAGAACCCAGGATTAACATCTTGATATGGCGGGGATTACTCATCCGCTGTCTCCGTGAAAAAGTAAAAAGGTAGGTAACTAAACTGGGGCCGAAGTATAAAGAATCAAGGGGAGTCGCGTAACCCCGCTTAATGCCTACAATCAAGCTGTCTAACATGGCATTACAACAAATAACAATGCTGGCTTACATTGCCTTTCCCCTTTTAAATCAATGGGATGCATCAGGTTAAATTGAACAATGGTTCAACTGTCAAATTCTGTTCGTTGTCGAAAATTTAGCCATGGGTCAGGATTACCTCACAAAGCAATAACCCGAAGGCCATGAAAATGAGTAAACAACAAGAAATAAAGCAGAAGTCGCGCCTTGGCACGCTACTCATGCACAAAGGACTCATCACCCGTCGCCAGCTAGATGAAGCATTGGATCTACAAAGCACAAGCAAGCTGATGCTTGGTGAGATCATGGTCGAGAAGGGATGGATTACAGAGAAGCAACTCGATAAAGCACTGAAAGGCCAGTCACGTTATCGTATGGTAGCAGCTGTAGGTGCCGTGCTGCTTGGCCCTGTTCAACCTTTTGTTGCCAGCGCAAACGCATCCATCGACACGTCCATAGAGGCTGAGCAGTACGAAGCGAAACGTATTGCTGGTTTTGGCAACATGACGCCTATTTCTGAAGGCGATATGGCAGAGATCACCGGTCAGGGCATCAGTGAGAACGTTGCCTACCTGCAGGACGTCCTCAATGGCGACTCTGATGGCGCTGACGCTCCTGAAACAGCCACCATGACCGCACTACAGAGTATCTTCCCCGGTCTTAACATGCTGACAGACTACGAGATCAGCGATGTTGAGTACTATGGTGACGGCCCATCTGTGACCCTTCATGAAGATGGATCAATCGAAATGCAGGGCCCAAAACGCATCGGTGAGATTGCCTTTAAGGATGTCAATTTCCGGGGAGCTACAGGACCAGCCATGGGTGACCTGTCGATCAAGAACTTAAGCATGTCAGAGGGATCAACCATCACTCTGCGCACCCGCAACTAACCCTCTAAAAGCCGGGCGCAAAACGATCTAAACTAATTAGACCTTTTGCGCCTGTATTTTTCACCTTTCCTCTCTAGTCCGGACAATTGAAGCCGCCATCACCGCGTAATGTGAATTGAGTCACAATCACTAGTCATCCTCAGCCACTTTGATGTTTGATAGCTGAACAGCTTCTCAGACACTAATAAGAATATTCGAGGAAACTATGGACGCTTTATCTAATGGACTGAAAACCTTCCGTATCGCCTCAATGGTCTCAGCCATCGGCCTGAGTATTATATCGACATCGGCTTTCGCAGAGTTAAAACGCCCCACGGATCCCGATTCGCTCGCAAAACGTGTCGGCATGACCGCTATTTACGACGAAGGCATGTCGGGGGTGGTAGCTCAGGGATTCCAGGATGACATTGATTATCTGATGGAGGTTGTCGACCAAACAGGTCCTACTGATCAGGCACCCGAAATTGCCCTGATGGCGGTTCTCCAGACAGCAATTCCATTTCTCCCAGCATTCAGCGGCTACACGATCACTGGTATTGAATATGACGACCCTGAAGCCGAGCGGGTTATTTTCAATGCTGATGCCACGGTAACGCTTATATTACCGGATCGTATCGGCGAAATTGCCTACCGGGATTTTAAGGCACGAGACAGCTCAGGTGCCCCAATGGGGGACATTATCTTTGACGACGTACGCCTTCTCGAAAACTCAACTCTCAAGTTGATTGGGTCTGACTAACTCCTTGTCGAACGCAGCCATTATTGAGCACGAGCGCAGTCTGACCGAGAGACTGCGCCACTACCCCAGGCAGCCTTAATAGTGTCCAGACACAAAGCGCCCTTCCCTCAATTAACATCGATTTGCCCTGAACAAGGTCACATCTGACGTGGTCTGATAACTCCCCCAAAACCAGTAAGAAGGGAGTCACCGCGTGAACACCAATGGAAGAACATCAGGGCTAACAACGCTCATTCGGCTCAGCGTCAT
>NZ_DDKU01000089.1:0-10812 GCF_002339775.1 Thalassolituus sp. UBA2590 | reverse complement strand
GAATCTGAACTGAGTCGATTCAGTTTTTGGTAATTGAGGGTTAGTTGCTGTTAGGGAGGAGTGTTTGCTAACTTGGGGAGCGGTTACCTAAGCAATGGAGTTGCATTATGTGGATTGTTGCCATCTTCGTAATAATTATCGGTACTTTTCTAATTCTATCGTGGGTAAGATTGGAGCAGATGCACAGGCAAAATATTGTGAGTGTGCCATCCAGAGAACCCGATGAAGTACCAACAGACCCAATCAGCCAGTTCTGGCTTTGGTATTGGATCATCTTTGGTCTATTTTTGTTGTTTCAGATTTCTCGTTCACTTTCCGGCTCTACTGCCCATATCCTGAATCAAGTTACGCCCGTCGTCTTACTGATGATGCTCGTTGCATTCACACGCGCAGTGTATGTTTGGCTGAAACCTGTAAAGGAAGAGACGCCTAGCGCAGATCAGCTGGTCGATAGCGAGGAATATACCAGTTGCAATCTACGGACCTCGGACGTCTTCTACAGCTCCCTGGGGAGCGAGGAGTTACTAAGGTTTGAAGTATTGATTCGTGCAATTAGGGAAAAGGGTTTATCGGAGCCCGAGCTGGGGCTACGACTGCGCCAATATTTCCTAAAGAATCTTTCGGAATGCGATAGTGGCTATACCATCTTGGGTGTCATGCATCGTGATAAGTCACTCCTGTATGGGATGTTCGAAAGTTGCGTGAGTGAACGTTCGAGCACTTTGGCTTCGCCCGCGTCTCCCCCTGTTCAGAATCTGAACTGAGTCGATTCAGTTTTTGGTAATACAGGGCCGGTTGCTGTTAGATAATACGTCAAAAGCTGATGTTTTCGATTCAGTTTCTGAACTGACAGCGCGTTTTACCGTGTTCAGAAACTGAACGCCTTATTAGGTTACCAGCAGGTCTGTTATTCGAGGCTGAACTTACGAACAGGTGTCGTGGTTGGTTCGACATCCAGTTTGCCTCCACACTCGTCGATAGGCAGCCAGGTTAGTGCGTAGAGGCTGCAGGTGCTGCCAGGATTCTGAAAGCGGCCTGTTCGGGTTTCGATAATCATGTTGCATCGAAGTAGCTCCTGTTTCGCTTTATTGAGTGTTTCAGGTGATCTGAAGCCCCAGTGTTCTTTCATCGTTTTGAAAGCAATGGATATGTCGCCGTTGTTTCGGCCCCTGAAGTAATACGCCATGATCAGGAGCAGATTGCGGGCATTGGGGGAAAGCGCCCGGAAATCGGGGCTTTCCATCACAATACGTGGGATGCCTGCAAAGCTCTGTCCTGATCTGCTTCGTCCTGTCAGCTTCCCTGCTTTATCTGCCCGTTGGCCCATGGCTCAGTAATCCGGGTCGTTTGCAGCGCTCATCAACGTGTCAACATTTATCAACATCTTCGGCGACAGAGCATTGCGAACAGTCGATGGGTCAATCACGTGATATCGAGCATGACTGCCACCTACGTGAGGTTCATCAACGGTACGAATGGCTGCACCAGCATGACGAAGCTCATGAATAACGGTGGATAGCCGCGTGTGCCGATATTTGCTGATGGCTTCAAAACTGGAGATGTGTCCGACTACCAGCAAGTGAGCAATGATGTATTCCTTTTTACGAAATTTACTCATGCTGCACCTCCATCGTTACGAGAAGCGGCGATGCGGCTTTCGATCCATTCGTTGATTTCTGATTCGATCCAGGCAGAAGCGCGAGCCCCGAGTTTTACCGGAGCAGGAAAGGTGCCCTCATGGATCATTGCGCACTTGCCGGCCGATCAGCAGCCAGTCGGAGTTGATGATCGACACATCCTGCACAATCAACTCTTCCAGCTGGTTTTCATCGTCCAGGCGGGCAGTTTGGAGCCGCAGTGGTGTACTGGTGGTACTGTTGCCGGCGTTAATGCGCCAGATGCCTTGTTGGATCGCCATACTCATCCCTGCTATTTTTGATAAATATATCGGATAGATTCGGGATATAACAGGTTGGGGGGCTGCTTTTAAGGTTGTTATAGTGGTCTACATAACGTCGGAAAGAGCCGTGCTATGAGTAAGGAAAAACTGTTCACCAATACTCCAATGGGGCGCGCCATTATAGACGCCATGTTGGAGGTGAACGCTGCAATATCTGAGCAAGTGGCAGATGCTGAGCCAGGAACATATAGGGCTTACATCTTTGGTGGTGCTGCTCTGCATATCCATACAAATGCTCGTGGTTCAAGCGATATTGATGTTGAGATACAGGCTGCACAGGCGCTCGAGCTGGATGATATCACCATTATTTATACAGACGATGATGGGCTTGAGAAGGCCCTAATTGTGGATGATACCTTCTCTCCGACCATTTCTGGTTTACTACCTGAGTACTATCAGGATGATGCCATACCGCTTTTTGGCTCTGATTCTGACCCTCTGGTTGCGTATGTAGTAACAGCACTTGACCTGGCTGTAAGTAAGTTGGATCGATTGGCAGTTGACGACCAGGCTGACATAATATCGCTTCATCAGGCGGGTAAGTTCACTGCAGAAGAGCTGCGTAAGCACGCAGAAGAAGCCCTGATTGGCGCCGTTGGCAATGAGCGAAGACTCAAGGGTAATATTGAGTTTATGGTAAACCAGCTGCAGGAGCTGGAGAGTTGAAATGACAGATCAAGAGTATCGGCAAGTATTACTGCAGGTTGTACGCAGCGCCTCATTAGAGAGTGCTGCTGACGGTTTGTGCCTACTTGCCGATGCTGCCTGGAACAAAGGGTGGGAACCTGATCTGGACGGCTTTGCTCTGGATGGCTTCGATCTGGACGAATGTCGCAAAGCAGCCTATCTGTTCGATTTCTTTGCTATGAATGCAGCCATGCCAGCAGAGCGTAGCAAGCGCCTGCGTCAGTGCTTATCGAGTCTGCAATCACAGCTTATGGCTATGCCTTGGCAGGCTGAACCGTTTTACCAAGCCGAAACTCCACCGCTAACTAACCGCGACGCTCTGTCGCGCAAATGGGGCTTTAGTGCAGGATTCCACCCCAAAAAAGTAAAGGGTTTGCTGGATTTGCAGCGGCGAGTTAATCGCCAGGCTGGATAGCTCGCGAGTCCTCTCCAGAGCTAAGCTTCCCTGCTTTGTCTGCTCGCTGACCCATAACTCAGTACTCCGGGTCGTTTACTGCGTTCATCAGGAGGTCAACATTTGTCAACATCTCAGGCGTAAGAGTGTTGAGGACTGTTTGCTTGTCGATGACGTGGTAGCGCGCATGGGTGCCGCCGACGTGAGGCTCATCGACCGTTCGAATAGCTGCGCCAGCAGTGCGCAGCTCATGGATGACGGTAGAGAGGCGTGCGTGTCTGTATTTGCTGATAGCCTCAAAGCTGGAGATATGTCCGACTGTCAGCAGATGGCAGATGATGTATTCCTTCTTCTTGAATTTCTTCATGCTGCACCTCCTTCGTTGCGAGAGGCGCTAATCCTGCTTTCGATCCAGTCGTTGATTTCAGATTCGACCCAGGCTGAAGCACGGGCACCGAGCTTAACCGGAGCAGGGAAGGTGCCCTCGTTGATCATGGCGTGTGCCTGAGAGCGGCAGATACCTACGCGTGGTTGAACGTCTTTCCAGCGCAGTAGACGTGATTGTTGAGGTTGGGTGTTCTTGGCCTTGGGTTGTGCGTTCTATACCGCTACCGCTGACAGAGGCATTCCTATCTCCTGGGGTAACTTTTACCCACCCGAACTCAGTTACCCCTAAAGTTACCCCAGAACTATCTGCGATATAAATGGATGTCTTTGGATGTTGTTGGAACGAAAACCCAGTATTTACGAGGCTTGTGGCGAGGAATTTGTTGGTATTGGAAGACTTTGAAAGAAGGAATGGCCTCCCCATAGGGACTCGAACCCCAATCGTCCGCTTAGGAGGCGGAAGCTCTATCCTGTTGAGCTATAGGGAGGAAGGCTGAGGATTCTAACGGTTGGTGTCGTGATTGTCAGCCCCGGCAGGGGCTGCGCACTCAGATGTTGTCTAATTCGTTTTTCTGTTGTTCCTTCAGGCGACGTTCTTCCCACTGAAACTCCGTGATCAGTCGGTCAATGAAGCGTTGGCCTTGAGGTGAGATCGTGGTGAAGGAGAAGCCACATTGTGTATTGCCGTTGTCACTCAGCTGAATATGGCGGGCTTCCAGGCTGCAATCCATCGAGTTGTCGCGATTAAAGCGAACCCGAGCCATAGGGATGTCCTTGTGGTTGTGCAGTGTTTCAGTGATGTCGCCCTTGAATTTGGCCTTAAAACCACTCGAAGACAGATCTACCAGGCGCCCTGTTAGCCCATCGCTGTCTTCATCATCATCTTCGAAGCGCAGTGTTACTAATATCTGGTGTGCAGGTGGCACCATGACACGGTAGGCGGTGCGGCGCTGCAGATAGAGAACTTCTTCGGGAAATTCGGCGCGATACTGCTCCTGATCCGGCTGATAGCGCAGGCGACCCGTCATTCGGAATTCAATGCGCACACCCTGAGTGTCGCACTCCACTGAAAATCGCTTACCGCTCCTGATCAGATCGTTGCCCTGCATCGGGATAACCCGGTCCATAAAGAAGCTGCGGGACTTGAAGCTGGTTTCCGTAATTGCCGATTTGTATTCGGTGTCGTCGCCATCTATACGCAGGGTCACAGGGGTTTCCAGAAGCACAACCTTGCGCAGAGCGCCGTATACGTCTTCTGGGGAGTTCAGCAGAAATTCCTGATTGATACTTGCCTCTGGCATGTCTGACGATCCACTACGCTTCGATACTATTAAGTCCCGGATTCGCTCCGGAAGTTTTTCCATATTCATTATATAAGTGTGGATCATTCTGTCGGGCATGCAAGATACGAAGCTTCTGTTCGGCGCGGAATCGCAATGCCAGAACCATTTCGCTCAGGCGCTCTGAGATTTGCCGGTTGGCTTCATACTGAGCGGCAAGCTGCTGCCACAATGGGTGAATTTCGGAGTTATTCTGGACAGCCTCGTGTTGCAGGCACTCTGCACTCAGAGGTAGCTGGTGGTCTTTCATCCACTGTAAGCGGGTACTCGCCTGCTGTTTCAGGAGGGTTACCTGTTTCTCTTTGGCAGGGTTCAGAGTGTCCAGTTCAGACGTACGGTGGTGGCTTACGGCCTCCAGTTCCTGCTCTAGCAGGGTGAAGAGCTGCCGGCTGGCGTCTAGCTCGGATGACATCAGCCGGGCAAGGGGAGAGGTATCTAAAAGCATACCTGAGGACCTCAGAAGTTGAATCGGTCCTCAAAATCAAGCATTTTCCCTGCCAGTCTGTCGTAATCGATTTTGTATTCACCGTTATCAATGGCGCTACGTATGCGCTCAACGGTTGCGTCGTCGACGTCCTTCATCTCTTTAATCTCAGCTTCTATCTGCTGAATGCTTTTGCTGCTCGCACTAAGCTTGACCTGGTCGGTCAGCGGCGCGGATTCCCTGGCTTTGCCTTCAGCATTCGTTTCTGGGGCCTTAACGGGTTCAGTACGACTACGATTCGTGTCGACACTGTTGCCGTTAGTGAATTTACTGATGTTCATCATCATTTCTCCGAGCTTCATTCAGATGTACCTCTTCATTGTAGTTAACGGCAGCAGATTTCATTACTTTAGGAAAAAGTGTCAGTTTTTTTGAAAACTCACTGGACCTGTACTAAGCCATCGCCGATGACTTCCGCAAACAGGGTGGTTCCTGACTGTGTATTCCTGACTCGTATCTGTTCACCCAGGTGACCACGAGACAGGGCTTCCCCCTTAATCTCGACCTGAATCCCAGGTCTGACGAGCCTGATTTTGAGCAGTTGCCCGCGTTGAACAAGGTCGGGTAAGTCGACCATGTCAGGTGTGACAGGTGTTCCTTGCCTGAGTGTTCGCTTGCTCAGCATTCCGCTGACGGCGTCTATATTACTGAAATATCCTTTGTGCAGATCAGAAGTGTCCAGGCGACTGATTCTGAGTTGACCGGCATTGATAACAGTATCCCGGCGTATGTCGGTATCAGCTGTGACGACATTTGCAAAAACCTTAAGTTCAACTGCGAACGACTGGCGCCAGAAAGGTGCTGCACAGCTGACCTCAACGCCGTTGCGGCCTGGTTGCAGGTGACGGACAACATTCACCTCAAGCGACGCGTTGCAGCCTGGCAATTCATATCCCGGTGATACAGAAGGGTACTCAAACTCAGATACACTGGCGTCTCCCCCCAGCGCAATCCAGCGATTCTTCAGTTCAGCGGTGACATCATCCAGAGAGCTTCCGGCCTGAGCAGCGGTCGACAAAGACCAGATGAAAAAACCAAATAAAACGCCTGCGCTTCTCCGGTTCTCTACTATGCTCAATGAAGCTAACGAAAATGATGTCATGATTCCGGCACTTTTATTACTCATACCTCAGGTTGAGCAAAGGTCGTGCCGGAATTGATCTGAAAGAGAGGCACACATGGCTGGTGTTCTTGAGTCCGTAAACCAACGTACCAAGCTGGTCGGTGAAAACCGTCTGGAGCTGCTGCTTTTCCGCGTCCGCGGTAAACAGTTGTACGGCATTAACGTATTCAAAGTAAAAGAGATCATACAGTGTCCGCGACTGACGTCCCTGCCTGGCAGCAATCGTGTTGTCCGTGGGGTTGTTCACATCCGCTCAGGAACCACACCGATTCTCGATATGAGCCTGGCAACGGGTGGTCCTCCGCTGGAGGAAGTGAATGGTGCGTTCGTGATTATTACTGAGTACAACGGCGCGACTCAGGGCTTCCTGGTGGCTTCGGTCGACAAAATCATCAACATGAACTGGGAACATATTCATCCACCGCCCAAGGGCACGGGCCGCGAGCATTACCTCACAGCAGTCACTGAAGTTGAGAATCACATCGTCGAGATCATCGACGTAGAGAAGATTCTTGCTGAAGTATCGCCGGTGAAAGAGGACATCAGTGAAGGCATCGTCAGTGACGACGTCCGTACTGAGGCCGGTAAAAAGAAAGTTCTGATCGTGGATGATTCTAAGATTGCGCGTAAGCAGATTACCCGCTGTCTGGAGAACGTTGGCGTAGAGGTTGTCGCTCTCGAAGATGGCAGACAAGCCTGGGAGCACCTGAAAGGAATCGTAGACGAGGGTGAGCGACCGCAGGACCGTTACATGATGTTGGTATCCGATATTGAGATGCCAGAGATGGATGGCTACACGCTGACCACTCACATTCGTAGTAACGATGCGATGAAGGGATTTTATGTAGTACTGCACTCATCACTGAGCGGTGTATTTAACCAGGCAATGGTTGAAAAAGTGGGTGCTAATGACTTTATTGCAAAGTTTGACCCCGACGTACTGGCCGACAATATTGTGAGCCGAATTAACCACGGTTGAAATTGATGACGCATAACAAGAAGGAAGTCGTGGTAACTGCTGCGGAGTATAACCAGTTCCGCGACTACCTTGAGGGACTCTCCGGCATTCTGCTGGGGGATGGCAAAGAATACCTGGTCGCCAGCCGTTTGCGAAAGCTCATGGCCGACCGTAATTTACCCAGTCTGACCGAGCTGATGTACTGCATGGAGCGTGACCGTCAGTTCAAAAATAACGTCATTGATGCCATGACGACCAACGAAACACTCTGGCTGCGTGACAGTCATCCTTTTGAAATTCTTCGTAATCGCGTTTTTCCGGCACTCGCTGAGCAGTCGTCGCCCATACGTATCTGGTCTTCGGCCTGCTCAACAGGGCAGGAACCTTACTCCATCAAACTGACTGAACTGGAATTCCGGCGAACGAGCTCGAAACGTCTGCCTGCTGTGTCAGTGTTGGCTACCGATTTATCAGAAAGTGCTTTGAGCGCCGCCAAAGAAGGGACGTACCCATGGATGGCGATACGGCGTGGCATGCCAGAAGACCAGCTGGCGAAGTACTTTGAAAAAACCGGAGACGATGCCTGGCACGTCGGCAAAGAACTGCGCCAGGGCGTGGAGTTCAGAAACTTTAACTTGAACGACAGCTACTCGCGTCTCGGCACCTTCGATATTATCTTCTGCCGCAATGTACTGATTTATTTCAGCGCCGAACGTAAGCGCGACATCCTATTGAAAATGCACGGTGCTCTGAAGCCGGGTGGCTACCTGATCCTCGGTGCTTCAGAAGCCTTGAGTGGGATGCCGGATCACTATGAAATGGTCAGTTGTAACCCCGGTATCCTCTACCGGAAAAAGTAATCGTTTTAGCCTTTGCCGCTGGTAGGTAAGGGCTTGCCGTTCCCCTCTGTGAAATTCTCCTTTAAATGCCCGCTTTTTTGATAACCCATTGAAAAATAAGTAAAAAATAAATTGGCCCAGCTCTTGCTGTATCTCTGCAGACGAACACATATGGCAAACAGGCAGGTACAGAATGGGCGCAATCAACTTTACCAACGCACTCGGAATCCACGACAACGCAATGCAGCTTCGTGCGCAACGCGCCGAAGTACTGGCAAACAACCTTGCCAATGCAGACACCCCAGAATTCAAGGCCCGTGATTTTGATTTCAAAGCCATTCTCGAAGCAGAAACTCACAGCAACACCTCATTCGGTATGGCAGCGACGCATTCTGCTCACCTGAGTGGCACCAGCGGCTTTGCCGATGACGAACTGAAGTATCGCAATCCTCTGCAGCCATCCATCGACGGTAACACGGTCGACGCCCAGACCGAACAAGCTCTGTTTGCCCGTAACAGCATGGACTACAACGCCAGCTTCGAATTTTTGAGCGGTAAGTTCAAAGGCATGCGTAACGCGATCCGGGGAGAATAATTATGTCACTGACCAGCGTACTTAACATTGCCGGAAGCGGTATGACTGCCCAGTCAGTCCGACTGAATACCACCGCCAGTAACATTGCCAACGCCGACAGCGCTTCAAGCTCTGTGGATGAAACCTACCGCGCACGCAAGCCCTGGTTTTCCGTGCTCGAAAGCGAAGTGAATTCAAAAAGCCGGGATGTGAACGGTTTTATGGATACCGATGCGGCCATGGGTGCTGGCGTAAAAATCGACGGCATCGTCGAAAAAGATTCACCGCTGCAGGCACGTTTCCAGCCAGATCATCCAATGGCGAACGACGACGGCTACGTGTACTACCCGAACGTGAACATCGTTGAAGAAATGACCGACATGATGTCTTCATCGCGCAGCTATCAAATGAACGTTGAAGTTCTTAAAACCGCGAAGCAGATGCTGCAACGCACACTCACACTTGGCCAGTAAGGGGGCGATAAATGGCGATTAACGAAGTAAACAACAACGCCGCCGTACTGGATCAGTACCGTACGCCGACGCAGACCGAAGCCAAAGAAAACGAACTGGGTCGTAATGCCTTCCTCGAACTCATGGTCGCGCAGCTGAATAATCAGAACCCACTGGAGCCGACAGATAACCAGGCGTTCGTTGCTCAGCTGGCTCAGTTCTCATCGGTTGAAGGGATCGACAACCTCAACGATACGGCAGAGAGCATGGCGGCACAGTTTACCTCCAATGCCGCTTTACAGGCGTCAAGTCTCGTCGGTCAGAGTGTGATTGTTGATGGTAATACCACAGGCCTGCTCACGAACGGCGGTGTGGTCAGCGGCTTCACTGAGGTACCTGCGGCGACAGGCGACATGATGCTGACCATCGAAAACAAAAATGGTCAGACTCTGGAGCAGATTTCACTCGGTTCACATGACGCGGGCGCCATGTCTGTGCGCTGGGATGGCTACAACCTGATGGTCGATGGTGACATCGTCAACCTCGACCGCAGCAAGATGAATCTTGACCAGTACCTCCGCGATGAAAATGGCGAGATCGTACTGGACGATAACGGAGATCCTATTGAAAACGTCTACCCACCAGGTCAATACGTTTTCAAACTCAGCGGCACGATTGCCGGTGAGAGTGAACAACTGGATATGCAGATGAGTTCACGTGTCGACAGCGTCACCATGAGTGCAGGTGGCGAAGTGACCCTGAACTTAACCGGTGGCGAACGCGCCAACCTTGATCAGATTAAACAGATTCTTGACGCCTGATCCGGCGAGAGGAGTACAAATATGGCTTTTAATATTGGTTTAAGTGGTATCCGTGCAGCCTCTACGGATCTGGAAGTCACAGGTAATAACGTGGCAAATGCCAGTACCGTTGGCTTTAAAGAATCCCGTGCAGAATTTGCCGATGTCTACACCAGCACCTTGCTTGGTACCGGTCTGAAGCCGGTCGGTAGTGGTGTACTGGTTGATAACGTCCGTCAGGAATTTTCGCAGGGTAACATCAGTGGAACTGAAAATGCCCTCGACCTTGCTATCGACGGAAACGGTTTCTTCGTACTGGATGACCGTGGCAGTGTGTCTTACACCCGATCAGGGATATTCTCGCTCGACAAAAACGGATTTGTCGTGGCAAACAACGGCTCACGTCTGCAGGGTTATGAAGCCAACGAAAACGGTGTGGTCAGCGGTGTGCTGGGCGACATCAATATTCAGATTGCTAACCAGCCGCCACGCCTGACGACTCTTGCCACCGCCATCGTAAACCTGGATGCCGGTGAGCAGGTTCTGCAGGAGCAGGGTCTGCAAATAACCACCAACGGTTTGTCTGTTGGTGCGGCAGACGCGGGCATTCTTGAATCCACCAAAACCGTACTGGATTCAGCGGGTCAGCCAACGGATGCAGGCATTCCTGCACAGGTATTGTTCCCGAATACAGTCGCGGCAGTCGCGGCGGCGGGCTACGGTACTGAGTCGATGGACTTTGATATCGGTGACGGTAATGGCAGTCAGACCATTACCTTGGCCGGTGTTGCCGCAGGTGCCACCGTTCAGGAAG
>NZ_DDKU01000170.1:61873-70543 GCF_002339775.1 Thalassolituus sp. UBA2590 | reverse complement strand
GGAAACCGTACATCACCTCTTCTGGCGACATATGCCATAGCCCGAATTCACGAATCCCCGGAGAATCAATAAGATCACCGCCAGCAGGGAAGTGATATAGGCGTGCTGTCGTGGTTGTGTGCTTGCCCTTACGGGTATTCTCAGACAAGGCACCAATGCGCAGGTCTTCCCCCGGAAGCAGAGTCGCAATCAGAGACGATTTGCCGACCCCAGACTGACCAACAAAGACACTGACCCGGTCATTCAGGAAGGTTTTCAGATCAGCCAGGCTGTCTTCGTCTTTGCTGCATACACGCAAAGACCGGTAACCCAGCACTTCGTAGTCGCCGAGCAACTCGTCGAAGTACGGCTGAATCTCTTCGTCAATCAGATCGATTTTATTGAGCAGCAGAATCGGTTCGATACCACAGTTCTCAGCAGCGACCAGATAGCGGTCAATCAGGTTGCGGTGGGCGTGAGGTTCGGGAGCAATGGTCAGCAGAATGTTGTCGATATTCGCTGCGACGGGTTTGATCTCGTTGTAAGGGTTTGGGCGTGATAATTCAGATTCACGCTCCTGTACCATCTCAACGACGCCGGTCAGTACACCGTTATTCTCAGGCCCCGGGCGGAACACGACATGATCGCCGGTGACCAGAGAGCCGAGGTTAGCGCGGAGAAAACAGCGGTAGCGGGTGCGGTGTTCGTCTTCAACCTCAACCTGCGACCCGAAGTGGGCGATAATCAGCCCATGCATCTCTTCACCCAGTTCGCCTGCGCTCAGCTGATCTGAAATATCACGCTCTTTGCGTTTGGCTCGTGAAGCCTTTTCCTGCTGGATTTTTTCAATCCGCCAGGCCTGACGCCGGTTTAGTTTGCGCTTTGCCATATCCGCTCTGATTTGTGAGATGGCGCTATTGTCGCGGTTGGCTGGGTTTGGTGCAACTTGCTAGACTGATATCACCAACATACTTACTGAGAATGCGACATGAGTCAGAAAGATAATCTGGTCTGGATGGACCTGGAGATGACAGGTCTTGAGCCAGAGCAGGATGTCATTATTGAAATCGCGACGATCGTGACCGACAGTGACCTCAACGTTATTGCTGAGGGGCCTGTGATTGCGGTGCATCAGCCCGACGTATTACTGGATGCGATGGATGAATGGAACACCCGTACCCATGGTAACTCAGGTCTTACTCAGCGGGTCAAAGACAGTACGCAGGACGCTCGTGCCGCAGAGCTGGCGACCATCGCCTTTCTGAAAGAGCACGTTAAAGAGGGCGCATCGCCACTGTGCGGCAACAGTATTCACCAGGACCGACGTTTTCTGGTGAAGTACATGCCTGAGCTTGAACGCTACTTTCACTACCGCAATATCGATGTATCCACGCTGAAAGAGTTAGCACGTCGCTGGAAGCCCGAAGCTGTCTCTTCATTCGAGAAGAAAGGGGCGCATCAGGCGCTGGATGATATTCGTGAATCCATCGCTGAAATGCAGCACTACCGTAAGCACTTTTTAGCCGTGTAAGAAAAAAGCGCCGCCAGCAAAAATGCTGGGGCGCTTTTTTTATTTCTTTCAGCTGAAAGTTGATTCACAGAAGCATCAAATCAACGAAACAGAAGCATCCAGAGCGCCATTCCTACCATCATCAGGTTTTCCGTCATGGATATCGCACCAAGAGGGACGTTGCTGTTGCCACCTACACAGGCACATTTCAGCTCCCGTTTCTGAATATAAACGGCTTTATAGACGGATGCTGCGCCGATACTACCGATGAATAAGGCGACAAGCGCAACCAGTGGTGTCCACACCATAGCGATCATACCTATGCCGGCGAATGCCTCTGCGAACGGGTAGATCTTTGAATAGGGGACGTACTTCTGTGCCAGCAGGTCATACCCGAGGAACTGCAAAGAGAAGGCTTCGAGGTCCTGCAATTTCT
Source organism: Thalassolituus sp. UBA2590 (assembly GCF_002339775.1). Taxonomy (NCBI): domain Bacteria; kingdom Pseudomonadati; phylum Pseudomonadota; class Gammaproteobacteria; order Oceanospirillales; family Oceanospirillaceae; genus Thalassolituus; species Thalassolituus sp. UBA2590. The sequence goes on along the minus strand of NZ_DDKU01000170.1, from coordinate 68,618 downwards.
GGATAGCCAGCACACACATGCTGAAGGCGATAAACAACTCAAACCATCGGGCACCAAAGAAGCTTCCACTTAACATGTGAGAAGCGCCCAGAGCCATCAGAAGAGCGACGGAGAAAATCGCAATGACCGGCGTGTAGCTGGTCGTCTTTTCTTTGCTTTGTGCTTTGCCAAAGTGCTCCTTCAGAGCGTCGTAACCACCAATGCGTTCGCCATCGATAAAGGTCTGTGGTGTGGTTTCAACCTGATGTTCTTTTTTAAACGCGTCGGTTTCTTCCCGGGTGGTTAACCAGTTGTCTTCGACCTCAAACCCTTCACGTTTCAGCAGGTCGAGAGACTTTAAACCGAAAGGGCAGATGTGTTTTTCCATCACCATACGGTATATAACGGCTTGTTTACTCATAATTCACCTCCTGCGAAAGTTGACCTGCTTTCTGCTTACAAGTTCATTGGCGGAGGAATCAGGTTAATGCCATTTTCCGAACCATCTTATAAATCACACTCGGGAAAAGACGTTTAATTATAGGGCCCATGCCTTCTTTGCCTTTAGCGATGACCACCTGTTCTTTCTCGTTGGCGACGGCATCTAAGACTTCGGCCACCGCCTCATCGACAGCCATGCCATTTTTGATGACGGTGTCCTCAACCTTCTCCTGAGCCGTGCCTTCGCGGCGGGCGGTATCGATAATATTGGTACGCACGAAGCCCGGGCAGAGTGTTGTTACGCGCAGACCTTTGTCGTGTACTTCAGAGCGCAAAGAATCCATAAAACCAATAATGGCGTGCTTCGATGAACAGTAAGCCGACCGGTAAGGAATACCGATCAGCCCGGCTATGCTGGAGGTAGTTACGATATGTCCTGAACCACGGGCAAGCATGCCGGGAAGGATTTTGCGTGTAATCGTCACCTGCGAGAAATAATTCAGCTCCATCACCTTGCGATAGATATCCGCATCGGTTTCATTGATCAGCGAGCGTTGTGTGATACCTGCGTTATTGAACAGGTAATCTACGGTGCCGAGTTCGTTGGTCACCTTGTCAGCCGCGCTGATTACATCGGCTTCATTCAACATGTCGAGCGGCAGAACAGTGTGTGATTCCGGGCTCTGGCAGGCGCTTCTTACCCGCTCAAGTTCGTCTGTTCGACGGGCAGACAGGATCAGGCGAGCACCCAGCTTGCTCAGGTCATAACAGAGTTGTTCACCAATGCCGGAAGACGCTCCGGTAATCCAGATAAGTTTATTACTGAAGACAGACGTCAGATTCGTGTTCGCCATATGCTGCACTCTTGTTCAGGCAATATTGAGGAAATATTTGTAACGGAAGAGCATCGACATTGGCAGAGCTCCAGAGAAGCGTCAAATGTTTCCAGTACATATTTTGGGAACAAAGCGAAACAGGCCCTGTCACTAAAAGGGAGTGATTCATTTTCAGAAGGAGTACACGTATGACTTCGATCGATATTGGTATTAATGAAGAAAGCCGTAAACAGATTGCAGAAGGTCTGAGTAAAGTTCTGGCAGATTCTTACACCCTGTATCTGCAGACCCACAACTTCCACTGGAACGTCACTGGCCCTCAGTTTCGTGAATTACACCTGATGTTTGAAGAGCACTACACCGAGCTGGCGGAAGCCGTGGATGATATCGCCGAGCGAATCCGTACTCTGGGGTTCACCGCGCCAGGTACTTACAAAGAGTTTGCGCGTCTGAGCTCCGTTGAAGAAGTGGACGGTGTACCGGAAGCTAACGAGATGGTCGATATTCTCACGAAAGGCCACGAGCAGGTGGTACGCACCTGTCGTAGCGTTATCAAAATGACTGACGAAGTCTTCGATGAAGGTACGGCTGATCTGCTGACGGCTCGTATGAGCCTGCACGAGAAAACGGCCTGGATGCTGCGTGCACTGCGTCAGTGATAGGTAATCGTTAAGTTAACCAGAAACGATGGTCTTTAGTGGCCCTGCTGTTGCAGGGCCCAGTTGATGTGTTCATCAACCAGGCCTGATATTTTCCCTTTCTGATTTTTCAACGCTTCCTGCACTTCAATACTCTGTGGGGCATTTCCTAACGCTACCGATATATTCCGCATCCAGTTCTCGTAACCGGTTCGCCGGATCGGCATACCTTCGGTTTTTTTCAGAAAGGTCTCTTCATCCCACTGGAACAGTTCAAGCAATGTTGCTTTATCCAGCTGGTGGCGAGGGGTGAAGTCGGGTTCTTCGCTATTTTTACTGAAGCGATTCCACGGGCAGCCAATCTGGCAGTCGTCGCAACCAAAAATACGGTTGCCGATGCCGCTACGAAGTTCTTTGGGAATAGGGCCATCGAGTTCGATGGTCAGGTAAGAAATACACTTTCTCGCGTCGAGAACATAAGGGCCGACAAAGGCCTGAGTCGGGCAGATATCCAGACACGAGGTACAGCGGCCGCAATGATTCTTCAGTAGCGTGTCATTCGGCTCGAGCGGCAGGTCTGTAAGAATCTCACCCAGAAAAAAATACGAGCCCGCCTCACGGTTAAGAACCATGGTATTTTTACCAATCCAGCCGATTCCTGCCTGTTCTGCGAGGGCTCGTTCGAGAATGGGTGCGCTGTCGACAAAGGCGCGGAAACCAAGATCGCCAATCTCAGACTGAATGCGTTTTCCGAGTTGCGTCAGGCGTTTGCGGATTAACTTGTGATAATCGCGCCCCAGCGCATAACGAGAAATATAAGCATTGTTTTTATCCTGCAGATGCTTAGCTACCTCAACACCGGGCGCCAGATAATCCATGCGCAGGCTGATCACACTGAGCGTGCCGGGAAGCAGCTCATCGGGCAGAGCACGCATCGGTCCCCGTTCCGTCACGTGATCGGCCATATAGCTCATTTCACCGTGATAACCGGCATCCAGCCACTGTTGTAAACGATCGCCGTGCTCACCTGTATCGACGCTACTGAACCCACACTGCTGAAAGCCAGCCTCGAGCGACCATTGCGTAATATCATCACGCAACTTCTGTAGTTGTTCTGGGGTAAGTACTGTCCTGGAGGATGTCATTCTGGCCGGGCTGCCCTGGGACTTATATAATCCCGGCAATGTATCACAAGCGCAGGCCCAACCGCGATGAAGCGACCTTACACAGGCTATGACCATCTTCCCGGAAACATCGACAGCGTTGCTGGCGTACGGGAGCTCGACCGGCTGATTATTCAGCGCATGGGAGACAATGGCTACAGTCTGATGCGACAGGCTGGCGAAGCGGCATTTGAATGCCTGCGTGAGCGTTGGCCCGAAGCGCAGCACCTGTGCATTCTTGCCGGTGCTGGCAATAACGGTGGTGACGGCTGGGTAATCGCTGCATTAGCAGTCGAGCAGGGCCTGTCGGTAACTGTTCTGATGCTTGGCGATGTTACCCGACAAAGCCCATCGGCGACCGATGCCCGGCACATGGCCGAGAGCGCCGGTGTCGTTGCCCGTGAATTCGATGGCAATCTGCCCGCAGATGCTGACCTTCTGGTTGATGGCTTATTAGGTACAGGCCTGAATGCGGTCGTACGGGGTGAGTTTGCCGAAGCGATTAAGGCGATGAACGAACACCAGGCGCCGGTATTCGCTCTTGATATTCCTTCTGGCCTGAACGCCAGTACCGGCATGATTATGGGCCATGTGGTTCAGGCAGATGCGACGATGACCTTTATCGGTATGAAGCCAGGTCTGTTGACCTGCGACGGCCCGGACTGCTGTGGTGAACTTCACTACGCGGCTCTCGGGTTAACCGATGCAGAGCGGCAAGCGGTTTCTGTACTGGCGCAACGAGTGAGTTATCACACGCTTACTCAGGATGGCCCCTTACTGTATTCCCGACGCGGTAACTCCAACAAAGGAAACCATGGCCATGCGTTGCTGATTGGCGGCGAAACCGGCTTCGGCGGTGCTATTGCTATGGCCGTGGACGCCTGCTGTCGTACCGGCGCAGGCCTGACCTCCTGCGCGACGCGTCCGGCTAATGTCTCTGTGGTGCTTGGTCGGCGCCCGGAGTGTATGGCGGCGGCGATTAATGCCGGGCTTGAAATGCAGCCCCTGATGGAAAAAGTGTCAGTGTTGGCCTGCGGCCCCGGACTCGGGCGCAGCAGCTGGGCAGAGTTGCTTCTGCAGCAGGTTCTTCAGAGTGACTATCCGGTCGTGCTGGATGCCGATGCATTGAATATTATTGCCTCTCCGGGCTGGCAGACGGAATTTCCCGAGCGCGACGTCGTGATGACTCCGCATCCGGGCGAAGCTGCGCGGTTGCTGGACAAGTCCGTAGCGGATATCCAGTCCGATCGCCTCGGTGCGGCGCAGGCAATTGCTGAGAAATACCATGCGGTTGTTATTCTCAAGGGGCAGGGCAGTATCATTGCTTCTCCCGAAGGCGAGCTGGCGATCTGCACTGATGGCAACCCGGGCATGGCGACCGGCGGAATGGGTGATGTTCTTACGGGTGTGATAGCCGGGCTTCTGGCTCAAGGGTTAACGCCATGGCAGGCGGCTGTTCGTGGCGCCTGCCTGCACAGCGCAGCTGCTGATCTCGCGGCAGCGGAGTCCGGGACGCGCGGACTTCTTGCGACAGACCTGATGCCATTTATCCGACAATTGGTGAACTGATGACTGAGAGCAATCCACAGACTACTGGCCAGATACGCCTGACCGGCGAAGATGAAATGGTCAGTTTTGCAGGCCGTATGTCTTCAATACTGACGGGCGGTGGCCTGGTATTTCTCGAAGGTACTCTGGGCGCTGGCAAAACTACCCTGAGTCGTGGGCTGATTCAGGCGCTTGGTCATACAGGCCCGGTGAAGTCCCCGACGTATACTCTGGTTGAAGAATACGATCTGCCGGATGGTCGGGTCTGCCATTTTGACCTCTATCGTCTGGGTGATCCGGAAGAGCTTGAGTACATGGGGATTCGCGAATATCTGACGGATGGAACTTTGTGCCTGATCGAGTGGCCTGAGCGTGGGCGCGGTGTATTGCCCGAGGCCGATCTTGCGATTCATATTGACGATGTAGGTGAGGCACGTATCCTCAACTGGCAGGCAGAGACAGATAAAGGGGCACAGTGGAACAGGCAACTGCAGCAGCTGGTAAAAGAATGGCAGGAATAATTAAGCGGCTGATCGCGTTTTTCGTCGTGACACTCTGTGTGCTGCCAGTATGGGCAGACGTCAGCGACGTACGTATCTGGCAGTCTCCCGATAAAGTCCGTCTGGTGCTCGATCTCAGCGGACCGCACGAACATAAAATCTTCCAGCTGACCGGGCCGGATCGCATCGTCGTTGACCTTAAAAATGCGTCTCTGAAAATGTCGTCGTTAGAAAAGGTAGCCGACGATTCCAGCGAAGTGATTCGTGTACGCAGTGGACGCCGCAACAAGACCGACCTGCGTCTTGTGGTAGAAACCCGCGCGACGATGAAATATCGCAGCTTCCCGTTACCCCCTTCTGAAGGGGTGTCTCACCATCGTCTGGTCGTAGATCTTGAACGTCCTCTGTCAGAGGCGTCTATGAGTGCGCCTGATATCGTTAAGAAAGCAGAAACCTACGAAACCGATCAGCGTGACATTATTATTGCCATCGATGCCGGGCACGGCGGCGAAGACCCCGGAGCCCTTGGCCCTGGCCGCGTGATGGAAAAACATGTGGTTCTGGCGATATCCAAAGAACTGCAACGCCTGCTGGATCAGGAAACTGGCTTTGCCCCCTTTATGGTCCGCACCGGCGATTACTACATCGGCTTACGTGAGCGCTCAGAAAAAGCCCGTAAAGCGAATGCCGATTTCTTTGTCTCTATTCATGCCGATGCGTTTAAGCACCCCAGTGCCAGCGGTAGCTCGGTATTTGTGTTGTCAGACCGGGGAGCGACCAGTGAGACGGCACGCTTTCTTGCCGACAAAGAAAATTCGTCCGACTTAATTGGTGGTGTCAGCATTGGTGATCGTGAGGATCACCTGGCGATGACGTTACTGGATCTGTCGATGACGCATAAGCGCACCGCCAGTGTTTCGATTGGCGATGAAATTCTGCAGGAAATGGGCAAGATCAGTAAACTGCACAAGAAGAACGTCGAAGAAGCCGCATTTGTCGTACTGAAATCACCGGACATGCCGGCGCTACTGGTAGAAACAGGATTTATTTCAAACCCTGGCGAAGCCCGGCAGCTGAAAACCAGCGCTTACCAGAAGAAAATGGCGCGTGCGATTTTCAACGGCATTAAAGATTATTTTCAGAATAATCCTCCGGCCGGAACCTTGATGGCGGCGCGTAAGAAAGCAGCACAACAATACATCGAATACACAGTCCGTAGTGGCGACACTCTTTCTGAGCTGGCAGTTCGCAGCGGCATGGGAATGTCTGAGCTGCGCAAACTGAATGGCCTGAGCAGTAACTCGCTGAGAGTCGGCCAGAAACTGCGTATTCCAAATTCCTGAACTTTCAGTCTGAGCTATGAGCCGAATACACCTGTTATCGCCACGTCTTGCGAACCAGATTGCTGCGGGCGAAGTTGTAGAACGTCCAGCCAATATCATTAAAGAGTTGGTCGAAAATTCGCTGGATGCTGGTGCTCAGCATATTGATGTTGATGCCGAGCAGGGTGGCATTAAGCTGCTTCGCGTTCGTGATGACGGGCACGGCATCGGCAAAGACGACCTGCCTTTGTCTCTCAGTCGCCACGCCACCAGTAAAATTACTACGCTGGATGATCTCGAAGCCGTGGGCACAATGGG
>NZ_DDKU01000170.1:0-61495 GCF_002339775.1 Thalassolituus sp. UBA2590 | reverse complement strand
TCCAGAGAGAAAGGCTCAGATGAAGCCTGGCAGGTGAAAGCGGAAGGGCGTGATATGCAGGCGGAAGTCAGCCCGGCAGCCCACCCAACAGGCACCACGGTTGAAGCGCGTGACCTGTTTTTTAATACGCCAGCACGACGTAAGTTTCTGCGTACAGAAAAGACAGAATTCTCTCACCTTGAAGACACACTGAAAAAGCTCGCACTCAGTCGCTATGACGTTGCTTTTACGCTGCGTCATAACAACCGCGTCATTCATTCGTTGCGCCCTGCGGCCCGGACGATTGATCGTGAGAAACGGGTGGCAACACTGCTTAATCCGCAATTTATGGATAACGCAGTGCACATTGAAACCGAAGGTGCGGGCCTGACAATTGAAGGTTGGGTGGGTTTACCGACGTTTTCGCGTTCGCAGGGGGATATGCAGTATTTCTTTGTGAACGGCCGGGCGGTGCGTGACAAACTGGTCGTGCACGCGATTAAACAAGCCTACCGTGATGTGCTTTATCATGGTCGTCATCCGGCGTTTGTACTTTATCTCTGGTTGGACCCGAAGCTGGTGGACGTTAACGTTCACCCGACCAAGCACGAAGTGCGCTTCCGCGATGGTCGTCTGGTGCATGATTTTATTTTCCGTTCTCTGCACCGCGCTCTGGCGGACATACGCCCGGAGCAGCCGACCGCGAATCTGCAGCCAAGTGCAGCTCCGGCGGCAACAGGTACAGAGGCGGGAGAGTTTCAGGGACAGAACCGGCTTGACTGGCAACAGCCTGCTAACGAACGAGTTCCCTTCTCTGCAACCGCTGACGGCGCCGCGACCTCAACAGCTCAGAATTTTTCTGGCGGTTCTTTTGGTCAGAGTTTTTCTGACAGTCGTCCGGGGCAGGGCGCAGTGGCTGAACAATTACGCAGTTACGAACAGCTGAATCAGGGAGCGCCACAACCACTTCCTGAATCCAGTGCAGAAGACCTGCCGCCACTCGGGTTTGCCGTCGCTCAACTGCATGGCATTTATATACTCGCGCAGAATGCTCACGGTCTGGTGGTCGTGGATATGCACGCTGCACACGAGCGAATTACCTACGAGCGTTTAAAAGTCGCGGTGGATGAGCAGGGCGTTCAGAGTCAGCCTTTGCTCGTGCCCGAAACTCTGCACGTCAGTGAGCGTGAGGCCGATGCGGCAGAGCAGTTCTCCGATGAATTCCGTCAGTTCGGCGTTGAGCTGGCGAGAGTGTCGCCAGAGAGTCTGATGATCCGCCAGATTCCGGTATTGTTGCAGCAGGCAAATGTCGGGCAACTGATCACTGATATGCTGAGTGATCTGATGGAGCATGGCGCCTCGGACCGGATTCTTGCCCATCGCAACGAACTGCTGTCGACCATGGCGTGCCATGGTTCTGTACGGGCAAACCGGAAACTGACCCTACCTGAAATGAATGCTTTGTTACGGGATATGGAAGCCACCGAGCGCTCCGGACAGTGCAACCACGGGCGACCGACCTGGACTCAGATGACGATGTCAGAGTTGGATAAGCTCTTTCTGCGGGGCCGCTGATGTCAGAATCCTTACCTCCTGTGAGTTTACCGCCCGCGATTTTTCTGATGGGGCCGACGGCCTCAGGTAAGACGGCACTCGCACTGGAGTTGGTTAAGAACCACGATTGCGAAATTATCAGTGTCGATTCAGCGCTGGTCTACAAAGGCATGGACATCGGTACCGCCAAGCCGGACGCCAGTATGCAAGCGCAGGCACCGCATCGCCTGATTGATCTGATTGATCCGGCCGAGGCATACTCCGCCGCTAATTTCCGTGAAGACGCTTTACGCGAAATGGCAGACATTACCGCCGCAGGCAAAGTGCCATTGCTGGTGGGTGGCACCATGATGTATTTCAAATTTCTCCGCGACGGCGCTGCAGATCTGCCGAAAGCCGACGAGGCAATCCGGCAGCGGCTACTCGAAGAAGGCCTTGAGAAAGGTTGGCCGGCGATGCATGCGCGGCTGGCAGATATCGATCCTGAGTCCGCACGTCGCCTGAAACCTATGGATTCTCAGCGTATTCAGCGTGCTCTAGAGGTGTATATGATCTCTGGCAAAACACTGACGGAATACTGGGCCGAGCAACAGACCGAGCCGCTGCCCTACCATGTCGTGAACCTCGCGGTATGCCCGGCAGAGCGCAAGCGTTTACACGAACGCATCGCCGAGCGTTTCCGTATTATGGTGGCCGATGGGTTTCTCGACGAGGTAAAAGCGCTGCGTGCCCGTGGTGATCTTGATAAGAATATGCCGTCCATCCGTTGCGTTGGATATCGTCAGGCGTGGGACTATCTGGATGGTGAATACGACTACGACGAGATGATAGAACGGGGCATTATTGCGACGCGCCAACTGGCCAAACGTCAGATCACCTGGCTGCGTAGCTGGCCCGATCTTCATTGGCTGGATACCGATGATCCGGATATTGTCAGAAATACCTTGAAAATACTCAGCACCAGCGCCATATTTAGCCGTGAGAACGGCTGCTGACCGTATTGAATTACCATAACAATGCAGAATTCGGCATTCTCGGGCTGAACCCGACGACCAAATATGTGTCTGTACAGATGATCCGGTTTAGGTGTACCGGTTTATTTCATGGCCTCCATGTTAGTTTTGGGGCAGGTTCTGGCCACCAATGGGGCAATCTACTATTACTTCGCCGACCGCAGATTGGAAGGCACTCTCTCATTTAGGAGAACAACTATGTCAAAAGGGCACTCTTTACAAGACCCTTATCTGAACCAGCTTCGTAAGGAGCGTATCCAGGTTTCTATCTTTCTGGTTAACGGCATTAAGCTGCAGGGTCAGATCGAATCATTCGATCAGTTCGTTATCCTGCTGAAGAACACTGTTTCTCAGATGGTTTATAAGCACGCAATTTCTACTGTAGTTCCAAGCCGCAATGTGCGTCTGGCACCAGCAGCAGAACAGGGTGAAGGCGAGGAATAATCGCCCGGCCTGATCAGGGGCTTTGCCGTAAAGAGGGCGGGCCCGCTGATATTCCCACTATCCGACTGAAACAACCGCAGTGTTGTTATTGAGCGTCTGAGGCATCATTGTGTCTCGCATCTGCTATTTTTTATCGGAAGCATCCGGTACGACCAGATTTCCAAATTCTGAATAATCGCCGATAAAGGTACATCTATCTGTGTTTTTTGAGCGTCCTGACAGTGGTGGTGAAGAAGCCATCCTCGTACACGTCGACTTCCCCGAAGGAGCGAACCGGGAGGACCTGAGTGAATTCCGTGAACTCGTTATCTCTGCGGGGGCAGACCCGGTAGATCTGGTAACTACTAAGCGGGATGTACCTCACGTAAAAACGTTCGTTGGTAAGGGAAAAGTTGAAGAAATCGCCGAGGCCGTGCGTATGCATGATGTGAGTCTGGTGATTTTTAACCATGCACTGACACCCAGTCAGGAGCGCAACGTTGAGCGTGAAATCAAGTGCCGGGTGCTCGACCGTACCGGCCTGATTCTCGATATCTTTGCCCAACGCGCCCGTACCCACGAGGGTAAACTGCAGGTTGAGCTGGCGCAGCTGCAGCATCAGTCGACCCGTCTTGTCCGTGGCTGGACTCACCTTGAACGTCAGAAAGGTGGTATCGGTATGCGCGGGCCGGGTGAAACTCAGCTTGAGACTGACCGACGTCTTCTGCGGGAGCGGGTGAAAAGTATTCATGCCCGTCTTGAGAAAGTAAGGGCACAGCGTAACCAGAGTCGCCGTGCGCGTAAGCGCTCAGATGTACCGACCGTTGCTATTGTCGGATACACCAATGCGGGTAAATCGACTCTGTTCAATGCACTGACGCAGGCTGAGGTCTATGCTGCAGATCAGTTGTTTGCAACGCTTGATCCGACCTTGCGACGTCTCGAAATTGATGACGTGGGTGAAATCGTTCTGGCGGATACGGTTGGATTTATCCGACACCTGCCCCATAAACTGGTAGAGGCATTCCGTGCCACTCTTCAGGAAGCGGCAGAAGCTGACCTGTTGATGCACGTGATCGACTGTGCCTCGGATGAACGGGAAGGCAATATCGAGCAGGTTGAGCTGGTACTTGGAGAAATTCAGGCGGATGAACTGCCTGAATTACGTGTGTACAACAAGATCGACCTGTTGGAATCTGGTGAGCCGCGCATCGACCGGAATGAGGATGGTGTTCCCGTTGCGGTCTGGGTGTCGGCACAGGAACGACTTGGTTTTGACCTGCTGTGTCAGGCGATGTCTGAGTTGTTGGGCGAAGAGATCTTCGAAGATCGGCTCACGCTGGCACCTGCGGATGCACGTCTTCGTGCAATTCTTTACGAAAGCGGTGGCGTTCAGGGCGAGGATTTTGCCGATAATGGTGACATCCATCTGCAGATTCGCATGCAGTTGCAAGACTTTAAACGAGCGTTATCTAAAGCTGAGGTTCCTGAGTCGCGCTTTATCGCGCAACCTGCAGATCCCTGGTTATAGCGAAAGTCGGCGGTTAGTTGCCCGATTCAATGCCTGATGGGCTGGCCGCTGCGCTCAAATCCGTTATCATGACGGACGTACTATTCATTTATGACAAAACAGCCACACTGACTGGAGTGATCTATGGCCTGGAATGAGCCTGGCGGTAATGGCAACAAGCCCAAAGACCCTTGGGGTAACAATAACAGGGGCAACGGCGGTGGTGGTGGTAATCAGCCACCCGATCTGGACGAAGTGATCCGCAAACTGACCGATAAACTGAACGGTTTATTCGGCGGCAAGAAAAGCGGCGGAAATAACAACAACGGCGGTGATGGCAGCATCACAGGTTTTCTTGTTGTTGCCGCAGTCATCGCGGCAATTCTGCTAGCGATGAATTCTGTATACATCCTCGACACTCAGGAACGCGGCGTTGTATTACGTACTGGTAAGTTTGACCGCATCGAAGGTGAAGGTCTGAACTGGAAACTGCCAGTGATTGAAGACGTAATCATCGTCAACGCGACCCGTGTTCGTGAAACTGAAATCCGTGAAAGCATGCTGACCGAAGACGAAAACATCGTCGACGTAAAACTGAACGTGCAGTACCGCGTCACCGATCCTGTGTCTTATGCGCTGCGTGTTGAAGACCCTGAGCTGACTCTGCGTGATGCCGCCGAAAGTGCGCTGCGTCATGAGGTGGGTTCCACCGAGATGGACCCTATCCTGACCACAGGTCGTGTGGTTCTGGCAGAAGCGGTTAAGCAGCGCCTGCAGTTCTACATGGATGAGTACAATACAGGTATCACTCTGCAGAACGTGAACATCAAAGACGCTACCCCGCCAGCCGCGGTGAAAGAAGCGTTTGATGATGTTCAGCGTGCTAAGCAGGATAAAGAACGCACTATCAACGACGCAGAAGCCTACGCTAACTCGGTTGTACCGGAAGCCCGTGGTCGTGCTCAGCGTCAGCTTGAAGAAGCCCGGGCTTACCGTGAGCGTGTTGTGGCACGCGCAGAAGGTGAAGCCGATCGCTTTACCAAGCTGTTAAGCGAGTACAACAAGGCACCCGAGGTTACCCGTGAACGTCTCTACATTGATGCTGTGACTCAGGTGTACAACAAGAGCAGTAAAGTTCTGGTGGACGTCGAAGGCGGTAACAACATGATGTACCTGCCACTCGATAAACTGACCCAGCAGGCTCAGGGTGTGGCTCGTCAGTCTGATCTCAGTGATGAAGACATCAAGCGCCTGACTGATGAAGTGATCCGTGAGGCTAACTCGCGTCGTACTTCAGGCAGTTCATCTACTATTCGTCGGGAGGGTCGATAATGTCACCTAAAGCATTTACTTCGCTGATCGTTATCGCGCTGGTGGTCCTGATTGGTAGCCAGAGCTTCTACATCATCAAAGAAACCGAGCGTGCGATTAAGCTGCGCTTCGGTGAGATGATTGACGACGATGTTCAGCCGGGCATCGGGTTTAAAATGCCACTGGCCGATGTCATCAAGCGTTTCGATGCGCGTGTACTGACGCTGGATACTCAGCCATCACGCTTCCTGACGTCAGGTAAGAAATACGTCATCGTTGATTCGTTCGCGAAATGGCGCATCAAAGACGTGCGTAATTACTACCAGGCGACATCGGGTGACCGCACTCGTGCAACGCTTCTTCTGGAAAACCAGGTGAACAAGGGTCTGCGTGACGAAATCGCAGCGCGCAGCCTGTACGAAGTTGTTTCTGGTGAGCGTGATCAGCTGATGACCAAACTGACCGCAATGCTCAACGAGCAGACGCAGGACGAGCTGGGTATCGAAGTACTGGATGTTCGCGTTAAAGCGATCGACCTGCCAGATGAGCTGAGCAATAACGTGTATCAGCGTATGTCGGCAGAACGTGGTCGTGAATCCCGTGAGATCCGCTCTGAAGGTAACGAGCTGGCTGAAGGTATTCAGGCAGACGCAGATCGTCAGAAAACGGTGATCGAAGCAGAAGCCTACCGGGAAGCAGAGCAGATCCGCGGTGAAGGTGACGCTGAAGCATCACGTATCTACGCGCAGGCGTTCAACAAAGATCCTGAGTTCTACTCATTTACCCGCAGTCTGAAGGCTTACACCGAGACCTTTGAAGGAAACGATATTCTGTTGCTCGATCCTAAGAGCGACTTCTTCCGTTACCTGAACGACTCTAAAGGGAACTAATGGCAGTCGGGCCTGAACATGTTTGCATGTTCAAGCCCGGTCAGCTCTGGTAGAATCCCGCAACCGGGCTGGTAGCCCGGTTTTTTTGTGCAATTCTGTTTTACATCAAGGTAGAGAAAGTGTCCGCAGAAGCCTGGCATACACTGGCGGTGGCCGTCAGTCTGGTGCTGATTATCGAGGGCGTTATCCCTTTTCTTTACCCCGCACGATGGCGCCAGCTGGTGATCCGGATGGCCGAGACAGATGACCGCACCATGAGAATGATCGGGCTCTTCAGCATGTCGCTGGGGCTCATCCTGCTTTACCTGTTTAACAATTGAAGGCTGGACAATGACTGGAGCTGACCGTTGGCTGCTGCCTGATGGCATTGACGAAATCTTACCGCCACAGGCGCGACGTATAGAACAGTTACGCCGCCATCTGCTCGATTATCTCGATAATTGCGGTTATGACTTCGTTATCCCGCCGGCGCTGGAGTATCTTGATTCACTGCTGACCGGCACGGGCAAAGACCTTGATCTGCGCACGTTTAAGGTGACTGATCAGCTGTCTGGCCGCCTGATGGGGTTGAGTGCGGATACAACACCGCAGGTCGCCCGTATCGATGCGCACAGCCTTGCTCCGGAAGGCACCAGTCGTTTGAGTTACTGCCGTACTGTGTTTCACACGCGTCCGGCATCACTGCTGGCCAGTCGCACGCCAACTCAGATTGGTGCGGAGCTGTATGGCGTAGCTGGCACCAGTGCCGATGTCGAAATCATCAGCGTGATGCTCAGCCTGTTGTCTGAAGCTGGTATCGAAGGTGTTCACCTGGACCTCGGTAATGTCGGTGTATTCCGCGCATTAGCCGACAGTGCTGGTCTGAGTGATGAGCAGCAGAGCGAACTGTTCGACCTGCTCAAGCTTAAGTGTCAGACGGACACATTGGCGTGGGTTGAGCGTGAGCTGAGTGACAGCCGTTTAACTGAAGCATTCAGCCTGGTGGCTTCAATGCAGGGCAGTGCCAGTGCACTGACCGACAAATTTGCGCGCTTAGCTGAACTGGTGCCCGTTGCGGCGCAGCAGCTGAGCGATATGACACAGGCGATTGAAGCGCTGATGCAGCGTTTTCCTCAGGTATCAATCACCTGTGATCTGACCGAATTACGTGGTTATGATTACCACACAGGTCTGGTATTTGCGGCCTATGTGCCGGGCTACGGTGATGCTGTAGCTCAGGGCGGTCGCTATGATGAAACCGGTGCTGATTTCGGGCGAGCACGTCCGGCAACCGGTTTCAGTGCCGACCTTAAAGTACTGGCGGCTCTCGGTCAGCGTCAGTTTGAAGCAAAGGAAACCGTGGCCGCTCCTGCGTCGGATGATCCGTCGTTATGGCAGGCAATCACGGACTTACGGACCAAAGGATACCGTGTAGTGACCGAAGCGAATGGTGATGTTGCAGGGGCGTCTCAGCGACTGCAGCAAAACGATGGCCAGTGGATACTGGTCAGCGCCTGAATTTTTAAATTTAACGACTGAGTGAAAGATTCTGCCATGGGCAAAAGCGTTGTTGTTCTGGGCACCCAGTGGGGTGACGAAGGTAAGGGTAAAATTGTTGACCTGCTGACTGAAAAAGCAGCGGCCGTCGTCCGTTTTCAGGGTGGCCACAATGCAGGTCATACCCTGGTAATTAACGGTGAGAAAACTGCACTCCACCTGATCCCGTCCGGCATCCTGCGTGATGGCGTTCGTTGTGTCATCGGTAATGGTGTGGTTCTGGCGCCAGATGCTCTGTTGAAAGAGATCCGCGCGCTTGAAGAGCGCGGCGTACCTGTGATGGATCGTCTGCGTATCTCTCACGCTTGTCCTCTGATTCTGCCATACCATGTCGCTCTGGATCAGGCGCGCGAAATTAAGCGTGGTAATGCGAAAATCGGCACGACAGGCCGCGGTATTGGCCCGGCGTACGAAGACAAAGTTTCTCGCCGTGGACTACGTGTTGATGACATGTATCAGCCAGAGTTTGCTGACAAACTGAAAGAAGTCATGGAATACCATAACTTCTCTCTCGTGAACTACTATGGCGTTGATCCGGTCAGCTACGAAGAGACACTGGCTGCCTGCATGGACTGGGCTGCTCAGATTAAAGACATCGTTGTTGATGCTGTTGATCTGGTGCACACCGTGCGTGAAGACGGTGGCGACATCATGTTTGAAGGTGCTCAGGGCACTCTTCTGGACATCGACCACGGTACATACCCGTTCGTAACCTCGTCTAACACCACTGCCGGTGGTGTGGCGACAGGCTCTGGCGTTGGTCCTCTGTATCTGGATCAGATTCTGGGTATCACTAAGGCTTATACGACCCGTGTTGGTTCTGGCCCATTCCCGACGGAACTGTTTGATGACGTCGGTAAGCACCTGGCAGATGTCGGTAAAGAGAAGGGCACGACCACTGGCCGTGACCGTCGTTGTGGTTGGTTCGATGCTATGCTGGTTAAGCATGCAATCCGCGTTAACTCGATCAACACCATCTGCCTGACCAAGCTGGACGTTCTGGATGGTCTGGACACCATCAAAGTGTGTATCGGTTACCAGGACGAGAATGGCAATGCGTTGAAAGTACCAGCGTCTGCTGACCAGTTCGAGAAAGTGACTCCGGTCTATAAAGAGCTGCCGGGTTGGACTGAAACGACCTTCGGTGCCAAAAGCATTGACGATCTGCCAGAGAATGCACGCGCTTACATCCGCTTCGTAGAAGAAGCGATTGGTGCGCCGATCGATATTATCTCTACCGGCCCGGACCGCGTTGAGACCATCGTTCTGCGTCACAGCTTCGAGCTCTGATTACGACGTTCGCTCGTAATGCTCCTAAGACCCGCCTCGGCGGGTTTTTTATTGCCTGACGAAAAGCTGACGATTTGGCAGTAACCAATCAAAACCGACGTGTGGCTTATCTGTTTTCTGACGTTTCTTTAATTCCCGTTTCCAAGGAGCCGGTTCAAGTTTCTCAGGACGTGTTCGTGGCCGGATAAGTCTTGCCGTTATGACTAATGAAAAAGTACTAGTCCGTGTTTATAAAGTTCTCCCTTGCCAACTTTGACTGGTGCTTTCTTCGTATATTTGATTAATTTTCACCCTTTCTTTTTCAGCGGGCATAGTCGTTGCTCTAGTACTTCTGTCGGCGCTGACTGACACCTTTTCTTATCGCTGGCCACGATGGCGAGCACCAATGAAGTATTAATGGGGCGATTATCATGCTGGATTTATACGATTATCCGATTGTTGTTGAGATACCCGTAGCGTGGGGCGAAATGGATTATTTCCACCATGTGAATAACACGGTGTACTTCCGTTATTTTGAAAGCGCGCGCGTTAAATACGTCGAAGCGATCAAAATTGAAGAATATATGGCTAAGACGGGCATGGGCCCGATTCTTGGTAGCACGAGTGCTAAGTTCCTGGCACCGCTCAAGTACCCTGACACCATCAGTGTGGGTATAAAAAGCGTTAAGCTGGATTCCGGCCGCATCGTTCAGGAATACGGCGTGTGGAGCCATGAGACGTCACGCCTGGTCGCTAAAGGTGAAAGCACCATGGTCTTTTTTGATTATAAAAAAGGCCGCCCGTGTGACATCCCGGAAGGCCTTCGTGAGAACATTCTGAAGTTAGAGCCATATCTGGCGGAAACAAATAAAACGACGGAATCTGCCTGAGCGTAGTCTCAGAATTGCCGGGATGCCTGTTCATCAGCATCCCGGCTTTTCCTCTCTGTCTTACTTCTTGATAAGGACGTCGTACAGGTCTTTGCGACGGTCTTTCAGGTTTCTGACCGAACCTTCGTTATGCAGAATGCGTAACTTATCCATATCCAGATCCGAAAACAGCAGCATCTCTGTGTTCGCTGTTGCTTCAGACAAGGTCGCATCATGCGGGAATGGGAAGTCCGACGGTGTCAGTACCGCTGACTGACCATACTGCACGTCAAGGCTCTCCACTTCTGGCAGGTTGCCGACGCTGCCCGCGATGACTACATAGCATTCGTTTTCAATGGCACGGGCCTGGGCGCAATGGCGGACACGCAGATAGCTGTTTTTCGTGTCTGTCCAGAAAGGTACAAACAGAATTTCCAGACCCTGCTCAGACATAATCCTTGATAACTCAGGGAATTCGACGTCATAACAGATCTGAATGCCAACGCGGCCTGCGTCAGTTTCAAATACCTGGAGCTTATCACCGCCTTTAATCACCCAGTCATTTTTCTCGTGCGGAGTGATATGGATTTTGCGTTGCTCATCAACCTGACCACTGCGGTGGCAAAGATACGAGACGTTGTAAATCGCGCCGTTGTCCATGATCGGCATCGAGCCGGTGACGATGTTAGCGTTGTACTCAACGGCCATCCGTGACATAGCATCACGGATCGGATCGGTGAAGTCGGCCAGAAAGCGTATGGCTTCCGTCTGGGAGGTCTGGGGTCCAAGCCCCATCAGCGGTGCGTTAAAAAATTCCGGGAACACAATAAAGTCGCACTGATAGTCCGATACCGTATCGACAAAGTACTCGACCTGCTTCAGCAGCTCCTCCAGTGACTGAACGGTACGCATTTGCCACTGAACCGCGCCCACGCGTACTGTCGTTTTGCGGAACTCAAGAACAGTATCGGTCGGCTCATACAGAATATTATTCCATTCCAGTAGCGTCGCGTAGCCAACAGACTCAGAGTCTTCCGGCAGATACTTTTTCAGCAGGCGCTTTACCTGAAAATCATTAGACAGCTGGAAGGAGAGAATCGGGTCGTAAATCTCTTTCGTGTCGACCTTGTGGATAAACTCCATAGGCGACATTTCTTTGCGATAGGTGTGATAACTCGGGATACGGCCACCCGCAAGAATTGCCTGAAAGTTGTACTGGCGGCAAAGCTCTTTCCGGGCGTCATAGAGGCGTCGGCCAATCCGCATGCCACGGTGAGATTTTTTAATAACGACATCAAGGCCGTACAGCGCATCACCATCAGGATTGCTGCGGATAACGTCGTTAGCGCCAACAATATCCTCGTAGGTGTGGGGGTTGGAGAAGCGTTTGTAGTCTACCTGTACGGACAGGGCGATACCGACCAGAGTATCGCCATCAATGACGCCAATCTGTCCCTCTGGAAACTCTTCGATCAGGCGCTTAATCGTGTGCTTTGGCCAGGAGCCGCCCAGCTCCGGATAAGCTTCATCCATGAGTACTTTAATATCGGGATACTGCTTCAGTGTCAGGTTGCACAACTCAAGATGAAGACGTTCTGATGCCATGTATGTACTTCTCTTTTAAGAACGGGGAAATTTTTCTCTAATCTAGCAGGAATGCGGTTCTATTCAAAAAAATGCTGCCGACAACATAAGGTCGATAGCAGAGGACAACCACAGTCAGTGAGACCCGTTGCGGTAAAAAGGATTCAATATTTTCTGAAAAGAGTAATCCGCAATTGGGATAGTGCTGGCTAGTAAATGTAAGAGATACGCCCTGCGCGCGCGAGTACGCTTTAACTGTGTCGCTTAAATGACAGCAACAGCCTGTTGTCAGTAAAGACGAATCAGTGATGACATTGCATCAGCGCCTAAGTGCAGTACGGCAACGGAAATCTGGCCCGTATGGATTTTAGCGTCTGTCGGCCTGTCACAGAAACGACATTGCCTGTGGGCTTACTGAGTCCTCCAGAAATTTGGGGGACAATCCATGAATAATTCTAAAGTAATGGCTCACCTTGGCCTGTTGGCTGCCGCTGTGGCACTGACAGCCTGTGGTGGCGATAGCAACAACAGCAGTAACAGCAGTAACAGCAGTAACAGCAGTAACAGCAGTAACAGCAGTAACAGCAGCAACACTGAAACACCTGATACCAGTCTCGATACGCCAGTCGTTGAAGCGCCTCAGGCTGAAGCTCCACAGACAGAGGAGCCTCAGAATGAAGGCGTCAACGAAGAAGCGCGTTTCGGTGCTTTCACGGTAGGCGTACTGCCAGATACTCAGGGCGGCTCGGATGAAACCGGGCAGGCCCATTTGGCGATGCACCCGATGGACGAGGTGCTCAAACATCAGCTGGTAGCGGGTGTGGATCTGGTGATACCCGTAGGTGACCTGACAGACAAAGGCTCTGCGGTTGAATGGGAAGAGTGGACCAGCGTCGCGCGTCCCTACAAAACGCAGGGCATGGAATTTCTGCCAGTAATGGGTAACCACGAACTCAATTACTCGTACACCACCGGCTGGATTAACGCCATGCGTGAATTCATTCCGGAAGATGCGGTGCACATGCCGGGCTACGAATGGGTGAACTACTACGTTATCCGCGAAAACGTTCTGATCATCGGTCTCGCTTATTACAACCTGCCGCTGGCGATTAAGTGGATCGAAAATGTGGTCGAAGAAAACCGGGAAAAGTCGATCGCATTGTTGTCGCCAGTCACGATGGCCTGATCGGTGCGAAATACGGTCTGACGCGTGAACAGATTGTCGAAGGCACGAAAGATGACGACTGGGTATACAGTGTCGCTGACGAAATTCGCGCGTTCTTCTCTGAACACGATGTGATTTACGTTCAGGGTCATGAGCACCAGTACCAGCGCTCACTGATTGCACGTGATACTGCCAGCCACAGCCACTGAATCCTGGGACATCTCTGACGCCGTCTCTGACCCTTACGCCGTTGCCTTTACCGCCTCAGCGGGTGTGTCAGGTGGCAGTGTGATTCTGGCGCAACACAATGGCGAAGACTGGCAGCCTCTGGCTGATGCCAGTTGCATCATCGATGGTATGTGGCTGGAAAGCTATGTCGACACGCCGCCAGCGCGTGACGGTGCCTGTGCTGAACAGCCGCTGCTCGGTTATGACAGCGACGACAACATCTGGTGGACGGTATTGAACGAAGACGCCGAGCTGGCTCTGATCAGCCGTTAATAGCCGGTATACGTTGCTAAAGAGAGAGCCCTGGTACGCCGGGGCTTTTTTATTTTCGTTAGAGGTTATTGCCCCAGATGCTCGGTCAGATACGTCAGTAATACCCGTACTTTCGGTGACAGTTGGCGGCCCGGCGGATATAACGCCGAGATGCTTTCTTTCTCTGGGCGGAAAGGGGTCAGTACCTCAACCAGCTCACCTCGTTTTAATGCGTCACCCACGTAATGGTTCGGCAGCTGAACAATGCCTAAACCTCGCATTGCAGCATCGCACAGGGCTTCACCACTGTTGCATCTCAGGCGTCCATTCACCCGCAGAATGCGCTCACCCTGTTCATCGCGGAATCTCCAATAATCCAGCGTGCCGACAAGGCAGTTGTGATCGCGAAGCGCATCGAGTGTCTCAGGAATGCCAGCATCATCCAGATAGGCCTGCGACGCACAGGTAAATAGCTGACGACTGCCCAGCCGTCGCGCGACCAGGTCCGGGGTATCAATTTTGCCAAGCCGGATCGCAATATCGTAGTCGTCGGCAATCAGATCCATCTTCTGGTTGGTCAGTTCACAGTGAAGGCGGATGTCCGGATACTGCTCCAGAAAAGCATTCAACACCGGTGCCAGCTGGCGCTCGCCGTAGGTCACTGGGGCCGTCAGACGGATTAACCCCTGCGGTACACTCTGAAGCTGCTGTACCGCATGCTCCGCGCCCTGCAATGCCTCTATTAATGGGCGGCAGGATTGATAGTAGAGCTGTCCGGCTTCGGTCAGGTGTACGCGTCTTGTCGTCCGGTACAGCAGTTTGATGCCCAATCGCTCTTCGAGCAGTCGAACCTGCCGACTGACCTGCGCCGTTGAGATCGAAAGCCCAGCCGCTGCCTTGGTGAAGTTCTGCGATTCTGCGACCGCGACAAATTCATTCACGCCTTGCCAAAGGTTCATTGTTACCAATATGTAATAGTGATTTTATAGATTGCTAGATTATCTCTATTTGGTAACGAACTACAATGTTCGCAGTGAAGACACCGAATTCCGGAATAATAAGGAGACCTCCCATGTCCGAGACTATTACCTGCCGTGCTGCCATCGCGTGGAAAGCCGGCGAGCCGCTGTCTATTGAAGAAGTTCAGGTTGCACCGCCCAAAGCAGGTGAAGTCCGTGTGAAGATCGTCGCGACTGGCGTTTGCCACACCGATGCGTTTACTCTGTCTGGTGATGACCCTGAAGGTATTTTCCCTGCGATTCTGGGCCACGAAGGCGGTGGTATCGTTGAGTCCGTCGGCGAAGGCGTGACCAGTGTGAAAGTAGGCGATCACGTGATTCCGCTGTACACCGCCGAATGCCGCGAGTGCAAATTCTGTAAATCCGGTAAAACCAATCTTTGTCAGGCGGTACGCGAAACTCAGGGCAAAGGTCTGATGCCAGATGGTACCAGCCGCTTCAGCCAGAACGGCAAGCCGATCTTCCACTACATGGGTTGCTCAACCTTCTCTGAGTACACGGTACTGCCGGAAATCTCACTGGCCAAAGTAAATCCAGAAGCTCCTCTGGAAGAAGTCTGCCTCCTCGGTTGTGGTGTCACGACTGGTATGGGCGCCGTGATGAATACTGCCAAAGTAGAAGAGGGTGCGACTGTCGCTATTTTCGGTCTGGGTGGTATTGGTCTGTCGGCGGTTATCGGTGCGGCCATGGCAAAAGCATCACGCATCATTGCCATCGATATTAATGAAAGCAAATTCGACCTGGCGAAACAATTGGGCGCGACTGATTGTATTAACCCGAAAGACTACGACAAACCGATTCAGGAAGTCATTGTTGAACTGACCGATGGTGGCGTCGACTACTCGTTTGAATGTATTGGTAATGTCGACGTTATGCGCTCTGCGCTTGAGTGCTGCCACAAAGGCTGGGGCGAGTCTGTGATCATCGGTGTTGCAGGTGCCGGTCAGGAAATCTCTACCCGTCCGTTCCAGCTGGTGACCGGGCGCGTCTGGAAAGGCTCCGCTTTTGGTGGTGTAAAAGGCCGTTCTGAGCTGCCGGATTACGTCGAACGCTATCTCGCTGGCGAATTTAAGTTGAGTGATTTTATTACGCATACCATGCCACTGGATGACGTTAATGAAGCCTTCCACCTGATGCACGAAGGCAAGAGTATCCGTACCGTAATTCACTACTGAACACCGGGTATTAAGTAATGGAAAAAGTCAGCGAAAACCGTTGTTTTGACGGTCGTCAGCTGCAGTTTACGCACCGCTCTGCGGTGCTTAACTGTGAGATGCGCTTCGGTATTTATCTGCCACCGCAGGCTGAAGTCAGAAATGTACCTGTGCTCTACTGGTTATCTGGCCTCACCTGTACCGATGAGAACTTCACTCACAAAGCCGGTGCACAGCGCGTGGCGGCCGAATTAGGTATGGCGATTGTGATGCCGGATACATCACCTCGCGGTGAAGGCGTACCCGACGACCCTGACGGCGCTTACGATTTTGGACTGGGCGCAGGTTTCTACGTGAATGCGACCGAAACGCCATGGTCTGAGCATTACAAAATGTACGATTATGTCGTTAAAGAATTACCTGAACTGATTGAAGCCGAATTTCCGGTGACGGATAAACGCGCTATCAGCGGTCATTCGATGGGTGGTCATGGTGCGATTACATTGGCTCTGAATAATCCGGATAGCTATACCAGTATCTCTGCCTTCAGCCCGATCTGTAATCCCATGGATTGCCCCTGGGGCGAAAAAGCGCTGGGTAATTACCTTGGCGCTGATAAGGCTACCTGGGCGAAGCACGACGCCAGCTATCTGGTTCGTCATGCGGATAAGCAATTACCTTTGCTGGTGGATCAGGGGCTTGCGGATAACTTCCTCGTCGAGCAGTTGAAGCCTGAAGCGCTGGAAGCAGCCGCTGCAGAATCTGGCTACGCACTGAAACTCCGTCGTCATGAAGGGTATGACCACAGTTACTTTTTTATCTCCAGTTTTATAGAAGAGCATCTCCGCTTTCATGCGAAATACCTCGGTTGAGAATTTCGTATGAACCTTCTCTGAGTGTTTTCTCAGAGCTTCTCTTGCCCGGCATTGCCGGGCTTTTTTATGCGTCGTTTTGGCTCTGCTTCCTGTGACCATTGAAAGGAAAGACAAAGTGAGTCAGGCATGCGGCTTTTGCAGTTTCAGTCCTTGTTGCGGGGGGCGCCATTGATTATGTTTCTGGCGTTTTTACCCTAATCTCCCCAAAAAATACAAGGAATGTTGATATGCGCAAACACCTGCTGACCGCGTGTTTACTGCTCGGTACCTCACTAGCCTCCGTTGCTGGCCCTCACCATCATGGTGGGCATGTTGGAAATCCTCACGCAGAGGAAACACCAGAGACACTTCCCGTGCTGATCGTTGGCGCTTCGTTTGCTAATGGCAAGGCCCCTTTCGATGGCGACCTGTCATCGCCCTTACTGGGCTTATCGGTTGGTACCGGACAGTATATTTCGTTAGGGGATGCACTGATCCGCAATCGTACTCACAGCGGCTATGTCATTACCGAAGCTCAGGCTTCAGCCACGACTTTTGCACGTGAAAGTTGCCGTACCGCACTCTATGGTGGCGGTTGTAGCACCGCCCAGTCTGACAGCTACCAGACTCAGGTGTTGCGTGCCAGCTCTCGTGTTTATTCTCTGGCCGACGGCAGCTACAACGCAGAATACGTCGTTGTAACGGCCCCCAACGACTGCCTGCACTCAGATGCCTTTGGACTCCCTGAAAGCGATGCGCAGCAATGTGACGAAGAAGATATGCAGGACGCTGCCGACCGTATGGTCGAAGTCGGGCAGTTGATACTTGGTTTGGGTATGACCCCCATATTCGCGCCTTACCCGGACGTGAGCAATATCGATCTGGAGCTCTTCCGTCAGAGTTCATTGTTGGAGTGGACGATCTCTCCCACCGATTACCAGATGCTAAATAACATCGTTATGACGACCATTGCATCTGATCTTCCCGAAGCGCTGATAGTTGATTACTGGGCGGAATATTCTCACCTTGGTGACGGTATCCATCCAGACCTGGCGACAGTTGAAAATGCGGCCAATATTATTCTGGAAAGCATCGGTTACAACGTGATTTCTGAA
This sequence comes from Thalassolituus sp. UBA2590, assembly GCF_002339775.1. NCBI lineage: Bacteria > Pseudomonadati > Pseudomonadota > Gammaproteobacteria > Oceanospirillales > Oceanospirillaceae > Thalassolituus > Thalassolituus sp. UBA2590. Next base: position 43,770 of record NZ_DDKU01000170.1, on the reverse strand, counting down.
GCTCCGGGCAATAGTGCCTGGGGACATAAGCGCGGACACCGCCACCATGGCTTACGTGGTAACTCCCGTGGTAGTCGCCGCTGAAGGCTGTTGTTTTCTCATGCGCAACTCTTCGATCGTGTGTGAGCGCATGAACCTTTTTTGAACTTTCTGATTTTTATCGCAACTGAATTAAGGCAACCGCGATAAATTTCAGGAAGCATCAATTCAGGAGAACACCATGAGCACGATTTTTGAAAAACTACGTGAAGACCATGAAGTACAACGTGAACTGATGGATAACATTGTTTCCACCTCAGGTGACGAGTCGGCCAGAAGAGAGCAGATGAAGTTACTTAAAGAAGAATTGACCGAACATGCTGCCGCAGAGGAACGCCATTTTTATTCAAAGTTAATGGCGCACGATAATAGTCAGGATAAAGCACGTCACAGTGTCGCAGAGCACAAAGACATCGATGATCTGGTAGAAGAGCTGGAAACTATCGACATGAGTAGCCCACAGTGGCTGCAAAAGTTTAAAGATCTGAAGCATCTTGTTGAGCACCATCTCGAGGAAGAAGAGCAGGAAGTTTTTCAGGTGGCAGGTAAAGAACTGACCGATAATCAGAAAGAAGTTCTGGCTGAAAAATACGACAACGATATGGAGCGTCGTCGCAGCGCCTGATATCAGGTACTGAGTGTCTTAACTGAGCTAGCTATCTGAACCAGCTAGCTGAGTAGTTTACCAAGCGCCGACAGAGCTTTCTGTCGGCGGCTATTCCAGGGGTGTGCGAAACTCAGACGCATGTAATTTTTGAATTTATGCTTTGATGAAAATAGTGCACCCGGTGCAATAAAAACGCCCTCGCTTTTCAATTCTGAAAACAAAGCCGAAGTATCCCAGTCTCCGTGTAATTCGACCCAAAGAGTTAAACCTCCTTCCGGAATTCCAACATTCTTAACAGCAGACCAGCCCCGAACTTGATCTGAGAGTTCATCCCTTTGCTGGCGTAACCATTTTTGTTGTCGTTTCAGATGCGAATCGTAGTCTCCATTGGAGATAAACTCCGCAAGCCCGTTCTGTACACTTAAAGGGCTGGCTAATTGAGTAACCAGTTTTAATTGCAGTAAGGCCTGTTGCCAGCGGCCACCACTGATCCAGCCGATGCGCAGGTCTCGGGATAAAGACTTTGAGAGAGAGCTACATAGAATGACACGCCCAGTCTGATCCAGTTTCTTAAGTGGATCAGGCGTATACGAAAGCGCCGTATCGGCATAGATATCATCTTCAATCACAGCAAAGTCACGCTGTTCTGCGAGCTGTAATAATTGCTGGCGTTCGGGCTCTGGCATGACAGCTCCCGCGGGCGTCGAAAAGCAGGGAGAAACGATGCAGGCTTTGATTGGCCACTTCTTCGATGCCTGCTGCAAAGCGTCGACCGACATCCCCGTCAGTGGTGAGGAAGGTATTTCTACTACCTTCAGCTGCAGTTGTTCTAACAACTGCAGAGCGCCATAAAATCCGGGGGATTCTACTGCAACGACATCACCGGCTTTGCAGGTGGCCATTAGTGCAAGAAACAATGCATTCTGGCATCCGGCAGTAATCATCAGCTCGTCAGAGCTAAGCTGACAGCCCCTGCGTAGTAGCCTCATTGAGAGTTGTTCACGCAATACGACTGCCCCGGCAGGGTCATCATAATAAAGATGGCTCTGGCCACGCTGGCGCCGCATTACCCGGTTAATAGAACGATTGAGTATTTCCAGCCCCTGAGTGTTCTCTCCGCCGGCGCCGGGCACTAAATCAAACGCCGCACCATGCTGCATTAAGTCCATCAGTAGCGGACTGACCCGGGCGGCGACCGGCGCAGTGGGGCGCGTAATCGCGGGAGCCTGAGCTTCCCGGGGCAGTACGTAATAACCAGAGCGGGGTTTCGCCAGAATCAGTCCGCGGGCCTCAAGACGACTGAGCGCGTGCAGCACAGTCCCTTTCGCAAGATCATGTCTCTCGCATAACACTCTTACAGAAGGCAGCCTGTCGCCGGCATTCAATCTGCCTTCGACTATCTGCTCAGCCAGTACGTCTTCGAGAATCTGATATTGATGAATCTTCATAAGGTTAACTGTACCACTTAAATTTTATGAAAGTGTGCCTTTTGTGGTACAGATAGGGCGCGTACCCTCACCTCAGCATAGAGAGAAAGCTGTAATCTGATGAGGTAACAGGTATGCAAAGAATTCCAGCACTGGATATTACGCCCGCTCAGTCCGGAGAGAAGATACACGTAAGGTTATTCTCCGGCCGCTTTCAGACACTGCGCCGCCTGATCAGCTGGCCGTTGCTGCTCGCATACTTTGGCCTTGCCTGGGTCAACATCAATGGGCAGCAGGCGTTACTGTTCTCGATTGAAGACCGCAGGCTATATTTCTTTGGCACCCAGTGGGGCTGGCACGACTTCCCGGTACTTGCGGGTGTACTCATTATCGCTGCCATTGCGTTATTTGCGGCATCGGCTGTGGTGGGCAGAATCTGGTGTGGTACAGCGTGCCCGCAGAGTGTCTGGACCTGGCTGTTCCTGCGCGTCGAAGAAGTGACCGAAGGCCCAGCCTGGACGCGTAAGCGCATGGATGAAAAAGGCCTCACCACAGAGCAGCGCCTGCGCAGGGTCAGTAAGCATACACTTTGGTTACTGCTGGCCACCGCGACCGCCATCACCTTCACCGGCTACTTTGTACCTGTTCGTGAATTAGTGCCTGACACCCTACTGGGTGAGGCGAGCCTCACAACAGGCATCTGGCTCACCACCATGACAGCACTCACTTACCTGAATGCTGGGCTGGTGCGTGAAAAAATATGCCTGCACGCCTGCCCGTACTCGCGCTTTCAGAGCGTTATGTTCGATGACAATACCCGGACAGTTACCTACGACAAAACACGAAGCAGCGACTGTATTGATTGCAGCCTCTGCGTACAGGTATGCCCAACGGGGATCGACATTCGCGATGGCCTGCAGGCTGCCTGTATCGATTGCGGTGCCTGTATTGATGCCTGCGATAGCGTCATGGATAAAATTAAAAAGCCGCGAGGACTAATTACCTACAACTCGGTAGAAAAGATCCGCACTGGTAACAGCCCTATCCTGCGAACACGCACTCTGGCTTACGGCGTAGTGATTAGTGTGGCTGTGGTTATTCTGGGTAGCTTTATAGCCCAGCGGGATAGCATCGTCGTTGATATCCAACGCGACCGCCAACAGCTTTACTACCAGACGGTGAACGACCAGACCTGCAACAGCTACCAGCTCGAAGTTGAATACTTTGCACCGGGCAGCCACCGTGTCGCTGTCGCGATACAAGGCCTGAAACAGGCCCAACTTTCGGGGCCTGCAACACTGCTCGTGCCAGAAAATGGTGTCGCAACGCAGCAATATCAGGTGTGTGTGGACACAGCAGCGCTGAGTCGCGGTGCGTATCGCAGTGATATTGAGTTTGTAATTGCGGCAGACGATGAAAAGGTGGTGCGAGGAACGACGTTTATTGTGGGGCGGTAAATATCCGGTACACCAATCTCTAATGGAACAGATTGTCATCTCCCTTTGCCTAGATGATTAGCGCCAACATCGGTATGCTTGTAGGCCTTGTACTTCCGTGCTTTCACCATAAGTGCGGTACGTTAGGCCTACGAGAATCGGTGGATATGGATTTCAAAACACTGCTTGATACCTTGGCGCGCTCGTCAGCCGAGGCAGTCTCTACACTCTCAAAGTCATCCGATGAAGTAGAAGAGCTTCGCTCCTACCTCTACGTTGAAACCGAGATTGAACGCCGCTTCGTTGAAGCCCTGAAGACGACAAACTCCGCGCATTCAATCATCTTCCTTTGTGGTTCCAGTGGTGACGGTAAGTCAGAGATCCTCCGCAGGCATCATGACTTATATAAAGACGACTTTCTGTTTCATCTGGATGCGACTCATAGCTTCAAGCCAGATCAGAACGCAGTAGAAGCGCTGAACGAGTTGTTTGATCAGCATGGAGAGAGTAATAAGCCCCTTATCGTTGGTATCAACATCGGGATGTTGTTTAACTTCCAGAACACCGGCGATGAGCGACATGACGGTGTTAAGGAGGCGATCCGCCGATTCATTGATGGCGAACGTGCTTTTGACCAATACCAGTTCCTTAGCTTTGAAGATTACCCTAAGTTTTCGCTTGAGAAAGGTGCGGTTGGCTCTGAATTTATCTCAGAATTACTCGGAAAAGTGACTGCGGCTGACGAAAAAAATCCGCTTTACAGAGCTTATTCAGAAGATGAAGCGCACCATCAACAACTGATCTATGAGAACTATCGTATCCTTCAAGAGACTGAAGTTCAGGCTTTGATTGTGCAGACCTTGTTGCATGCACGCCTGAAATACGATCAGTTTCTGTCTGCACGGGCGTTATTAGATTTTATCTATAACCTGATTGCTGGTGATTCGGTACTATTCGATAACCTCTTCCTTGCACCGGGTGACGGTTTAGCAGGCAGCATGGCCAGTCTTGATCCGTGTTTACTCAGGTCACAGCGTATCGACGAGTTTGTCGTGCAGCGTTCTCTTGAGGTTACGGATAGTGATTTTGAAGAGTTCAAGAGGGCATTCTCCACGAAGTACGGCCACTTCAGTATGGAGCCAACGACCTGGATTCGCGCATTCTATGTGATGAAAGACATCGATATCGGTAACAATTATCACAAAGCCTTCAGTGATGACTTCCGCCGGAAGCTCTTCGAAGACTACATCCATGTCTGGCAGCTTCATCAGACTCTGGATGATAAAAAGCAGCTCCGTGAATTCTATGACAAGACTCTGATAGCAAGTCTTATTAAGTTTGCGAATCGCCTGCTTACCGGACTTGGTAACGACGCCCTTTACCTTGCGGAGCGTAATGGTGTGACCATCACCACCAAAGTACGGGTAGCAATGGATACTAAGGCTCTGGAGAGTCCCGCTTCGAGTCAGATTCACAGTTTCAATGCCGCAATTAAGGTCGGAGATCAGGCGATTAAGCCGTTTCCCGTGACTATTTCATTTCTTGAGTTGGCTGAGCGCATCATGTCGGGTTACAGGCCAAACAGACACGATAAGAACACCATTGTGATTCTTGAAGAGGTGATCGACGAAGTTGCTCGGGTTGCATCAAAGAATGGTTCGCTGACTTTTATCAAAGATGAGCGCGAATGGTCGCTGCTGTTAGAAGATGATGAATTCATTGTGGAGGCTTGCTGATGAGTATTAAAGAAAATCTTCAGGCCGTGTCGGAAGTAGCGATAAAAGATCGAAATTTCGTCAATCACTTCCTTACATTCCGACAGCAGCGCGGGGAAAAAATCAGTGATCCTGATGTCATGGCTGTTGCGGGTGAACTTCTGTCGATTGCCTGGCGGAAAGCTTTAAAAAAAGGGGCCTCGCTTGAGAAGTACACTCAGGCTTGTATGGATAGGTTATCAAGCAAGGTTGCTGACGATGAGTTTGAAACTTTGCTGCAACACATGTACTTCAATGATGATGCCAGGGGCCTTTTTCAGGTATCGCCTGAATTTATGCTGTTTAAAGCTGGAAGTGCCTCTTCAGGCAATACCCGGCATGTTGGTAGTGTCCTGGGGAATATGCTTCTTTCCAGACCTGAAGTGACGCAGGGGAAACCCGAGAACCTGAACTTCCTCGAAGCCGAGCTGCTGGACGAGTTGCAGTCATTTGTTTCTGATTTCGCACCAGCAGACGCTACTGAAGATTACTTACCCTTTATGGGGGACGTCTTTGCCGAAGATCTTTCGCTGTTGTGCAGCTACCCAAGCTACATGATGCAGAACCTGAAAGCCTTTGTTGGCTTGTACAACTTTCTTTACAGCGCTCAGCTGGCGATGAACTTACGCAGCTGGCGTACAGAGCCTACTAGCAAACCACTGTATTTCATCATGGATACGGAGAGGGCGAGTAGCGAACGTACCTATGTTCGGGAAGCACTCAGTTCTCTTATTGATTACGTGGAAGATCTCTTCCCTGTATTGTCGGCACTTGAGTACCTCAATCAACCCGATAATAAAGAATCAATCTGCTATCCGTTATGGAAACACTATCAACAGATAGAGGCACTACCCGCCGATGAGTCTTACGAACTCAAATCTGGTCTGAAACGATTCCTTGAGAACTATCGTAATGCACGAGGTCGTGAGCCTTGGAGCGAGGAGTTGAATACTACGGAAGATATCTTTAAGGCGATCACGGCGACGGCCAGAGAGATATTCAGGCAAGCTCGCTCCAGCCAGTTAACGGTCAATCGAAAGGTGGTTGCGTCATTCGAGACTGAAGTAGCTCGTCATTTCATTCAGAATCGTAAGCGCGGTGGGCGTGTTCTCATCATGAATCAGGACTACCTGCTACTGCTGACGAACCTGGCCGTAGGAAGTAGAGAAAAGCTCCAGTATCAGCAGTTGATTGAAGAGTTTAAGCGCCGGGGCGTCTGGTTTGATCAACAATCACAACAAGCGTTAATCGAATTTTACGAGCGAGTAGGAAATCTCGAGCGGATGAGCGACAGCGGGGATGCGGTATATGTCCGAAAAACAATTTGAAGGATTTCTCGTACGCCACTTGAAGGCATGGCTTAGCAGCAGGCTCAAGCCAGGAGATCGCTTTCAGTTCCGTTCAACTGATCCGGATAACACAGTACGTTTACTATCTGCATTGCGTGATACCGCTGATGGAATTGTCGAGGATGAAGGTACTAACCTCAGCTATTTAGAGGTAAATGGTATTCAGGTGCTCATTGCTGGACATGCAGAAGAAAAGTCGGTGACAGAGGGGTGTTACACCGATAACTATTTAGCAAAATTGAGAGACAGGGTCGTTGATGATAAACGCGCTCTGGTGATGATTCATAACAGCTCACTCGATACGATTACCAACAGTACATTTGACCTCGCGCATAGTGGAGCCGTTTGGTCTGTCGCCAAGATTCGGGATCTTCTGGAAGGCCTGATCGACGATAGCATGACGAATCGCGATACCTCAAAATGCCTTCTCGATCTGCAGACAAAAATTGTTGCCTCTGATGGGGCGAGTATTTTTGGTTATCGCAGCCTCTATGAGTCGATGATCGACGGCGATCTCCGATTTGATGAGTTGGGTTTGTTCAATGACCCTCATTTGACTGATTCATGGGGTGGTGCGACAACGGCCCCAAATCAGCGCCAGATCGAACGTAGATTGGAGGAAAACCGAAAACTGAGGTCTGAAATCGAATTTGAAATAGAGCATCACCCAACTGAGTTAGAAGATCGTTTAAGTCAGTTTGGAAGTAAGTTTATAAAAGAAAACTTTATAAACAGTGATGATTGGAAAGATCGTACCTATGACGAACTCGTATCCGAAATCCAAAAGCAGAAGAAGCAAGCACTGGAATTTCTTGATGTTGAAGCCTTAACGGGAAACCTTCAACGACGAAGCAAGAAAGAAACGGCAGCAGGGCAAAGAGAGCAGAATGTCCTTCTTCAGGTGCCAGAAGATCAAGGTACTTTTCAGATTGATTTGAGATTCTCCGGAGCTCGAACAGAAAGAAGCGAGTTCGAAATTCAGCCCAAGAAAACGGCCAAGTTACTGGAGCTGAGTCACAAGCCTAGAGGCAACAATACGACCTTTACCATCTCTGGTGAGCTGACGTCCGAGCCGTTGTTTTTCTCCGTACGTACTAAACGTGAGCTGTCCAGTGAGCAATTCAAGTTCCAATGCCTGGTGTTGCCTGAGGGCAAATTCTGCTTTGACGATATCATTAACAAATACCTGATCAAAGCGACGGGGCGAGGCCAGTCTCTGATTATCCAGTCAGACGTTCAGTTACTGGTGACCAACCCCGAGCTCGAAACGGCCGTTACGCTAAAAGATAACGATGAAGTCATCGACGTGATTGAAGTCGGAACACTCGACTATCAGCAGATTTATGATGAGTCGGATGAAGTGCGATTTATCCTGAAAAGTGGGGCCACCACGTTACCGGTTCAGGTCGAAGGGGAATCTGCAAAAGAGTCGCTTACCCTACCACTGCTGATGGATACATCACGTACCCGTCACATGTTTAACGACGACTACTATGGCGTTTATAAAGAGTCTAAAGGGACCGTCGTCGTTGAAAACCAGGAAGTCATGCAGTTGTTCCTCCGAAAGCAACTGCTAGATGCTGAATGGGAGATCATCGCGTCAGAGCTTGTGTACTGGGATGCGTCTAAAGAAAAAGGCTTACCTGCTTCTGGCTTAACTGCGTTTCCTGAACTCCAGAATCTGCATCAAAGCTATATCGCGTTTCTCCAGTACTTTAAAACAGGTAGCCGCCGCACCTTACCGTCTCTGGAAGGCTGGGGGCCGGCACTGGTTAAACTGGCGAAGAAGTATGTGGCCGAATACCTCTCCTATCTCGAATCGGTCGAGCGAGGTAAGACGTTATCGTCTGGTACCAAGTTTGTGATGAAGCTGGGTACGGCCAGCATTCGCGATACTGAAGATAACCGGATTAAGAACTACCTCACTCCGTTTCATCCGTTGGTGCTGTCGTATTACCTCTATCTCATTGAAAGCATACAGGCAGACGGTGATGACCTGAGCTTCCGCACATTGCCGGAGGTGACGTTAAAGCGCCTCACTGCACGAGGGCTGGTTCCACATTTGTTTGACGAAAAGCAGCAGTACAGTTACACGCAAACCGTCGATGAAAATGCGCTCTGGCTGGAGATTGTGCCACGTGAGGACAGTAGCTTTGATTACATCAGCAAGCTCGTAAGGCACAAAATTGAGGAGTTTACGGAAACCTTCTCTCGTTTGTTCGATACTGTGTCATCGGCACCAGTGCTTATTAACTCTGTCAATAATGCCGAGAACCGCGAACTCTTCCGGGGCCTGCTCGCCTACTATATGGAGCACCTCGAAGAAGGGCGTTATATCCACGTCAATCTGTATGACGACGAAGAGCTGGAAACCGAGTTCGACCTCTTCGCTGAGATGGCCACTTACGACGATATCAAAGACAGATACGATCTCGATAAAGGTAAGGCCAAGCGGAATACCGATACCATTGTCGATGTACTTCGCACGCGCCTGACCTTCAGTAAGTTCCTTAATGGTAAAACTGACCAGCAAGCCTATGCGCACCTGACATTCTTTAAGAACAATCAGGTAGTGGATGCCCGAGATAACAACATCGACGAGCATCTTTCTGGTGTTGCATGCGGCGGCCTACTGAACGGCGAATCATCACGCAGCGAGAACGATGCCTACTTTACCGCGTTCGGACTGAAGGGTGTCGATTACGCCGATAAGCCGCATTTGAAGATTGCCCGTTTATTCGGTGCCATGTGGCGGCCTTCAAAGCTGAACAGTGATTCCTATCACGAACACTCCGCTATTAGTCTGGCTGTTAGTGATTCTGTGAAACAACTGCTGGATAAGTCTTACGACAGCTCCGTGTGGGTAACGATTGTTGACCCGAAAGTGACGCTGGATTTCTTCTCAAAGTCAGACGACGTCATTCTGATCCACTACTCAGATCAATACACCAGCTCTGCTGGCTATGACGCGATAACTGTTACCAAGCAATCACAGCTCTACCGAAGTGTGCTGGGTGCCTCCGGTGAGAGCCTGATTCGCGAGTTCAACGCTTTCAACGGCGAGTGGCTTCTGCAGATGGTCAATGACCCAAGCAAAGAGAAGCTAGGCAAAGAAGGCGTCATTGCTTCTTATAAAGCTGTTGCTGCCATGCTGTCTAAGTCCGATATCTGCTGGGTGCCCTTATCCGTTGCTGAGATGATTCGGGTGGCAGGTAACATCGGCCTGGCAATGAGCGACTCAGATTTCTCTCGTCATAATCTTGGTATCAAACAAGGTGCAATTTCAGATGATGTTCTGTTTGCAGGCTTTAAGGGTGGCAAGCTTTATTTGCTACCGGTCGAGTCCAAGGCAACAAACAATAGGCCTGATTTTATAAAGGCTCGCAAGCAGGCGCGGGAGCTGAAGACCTATATGGAAGGTCTGCTCGGACAGGAGAACCTTGCAGGCAGACTGTATCGCGGCTTGTTTGTTCGCCAGGTGCTGTTACAGGTCGAGAAGTACCAGCTCTATAAAGTATTCAGTGATGACTATTTCGATGAACTACTGTCAGCACGAGAAGAGTGGCTCGAAGGAAACTACACGCTGGCACAATTGCAGAACTACCCGGCGGGTATTGTTGTTGCACACCTGAATACAGACTCTTGCGTGACAGAGCGATACGAAGAAGTTGATGGCATCCTTGAAATCGACATTCCAATGACCAAGCTCGCAGGGCTTGTGCATCAGCCTTACGAGGCATTAAAAGACGAGCTTCATGCTGGCCGGCTGTTAGCCGTACCTGAGCAATATATTCTTGGTGATTCAGCTACTGATGCGCCTGTGGTTCAGTTGCCGGTGGGTGATGAGGAGTCGCAATCATCTGATGATGTACTGAACACACCGTATCCGAAATCAACGACTCAATATCCAGAAGCGGCGGAACCTGAAGCCCCAGAACCTGTGGCAAAGCATGATGTATCCGTGCCGCTTGCACCGTTAGAACCAACCGGACCGTTGGTGATTAAGTTTGGTACTGACGTTGCCAATAATCAGGACGTGCTTTGGGAACCGACGAATACCGAAAAACTATTTAATACCAATACCGGAATCATCGGTACCATGGGCACCGGTAAAACCCAGTTCACCAAGTCTGTAATCACTCAGTTGGTACGTAATCAGCACAACAACGTTGGTGGTACACCTATTGGCATACTGATCTTCGACTACAAGGCAGATTACATCAAAGATGATTTTGTCGAAGCGACCGGCGCGAAAGTGTTTGATCTGTATCAGCTACCGTTTAACCCGCTGGCTATCTTCGGTAACAGGCCAATGCAGCCGATGCATACCGCTAACCTGTTTAAGACAACCACGGCTAAAGCGTTTAACCTGGGTACCAAACAGCAGAATAAAGTTCGAACGCTGGTTATGGATGCATACGAGGCGGCAGGCATTTACCCACAGGACAAAGGCACCTGGGGACGTATGGCGCCTACACTAGCGGATGTCTGGGCTGAATTCCAGGCACAGGACAAGATTGAGCAAGACTCACTCTATGCTGCCCTTGATGACCTGATCAGCTTTGAGATCTTTGAGCCTGATAGCAGCAAAACTAAGTCACTGTATGGTCTGGTCGACGGTGTCACCGTTATTAACTTATCTGGATATGATCCGAGCATACAGAATCTCGTGGTCGCGCTGACGTTAGACCTTTTCTATACACAGATGCACCAGCAGGGGAGTTCGAAGCTTGATGGCGACTTTCGCCAGATCTCGAAGATGATTCTGGTGGACGAAGCCGACAACTTTATGTCGCAAGACTTCGAGAGCCTGAAGAAGATCCTGAAAGAAGGCCGCGAATTTGGTGTTGGAACGATTTTGTCGACCCAAGAGCTGACGCACTTCAAAACTGGGGATAACGACTACTCGACTCTGATCCTGTCTTGGGTGATCCATCAGGTAGCGAATATCAAGTCGCAGGAGATCAAAGCGATCTTCAATACTCAGACGAAGAGTGACGAGGAATACTTTATGGGACAAATCCGCAAATTAGAGAAGCATCATAGCTTGTGTGTGGATGGTAAAAAGAAAGTCGCTAAGATCAAAGATTTGGCATTTTGGGAGATCTTTTGAAACATGAAGGAGCTGACTCATGTTTGAGTTGCATAGGCAAACCTCATTAGCATGTTTTTGGATGCTTTTAGGGTCGTTCTTGCCGATGATAGTAGAAGCGGCACTCAAGAACTGGATGTTTTCCATGGGCTATTGGGTGGCTTTTAAATCGACTTTAAGAGGGGGGGAAGTATTCATTCTAACGACGGCGATGATAACTCCATTTTTTTGGCTACTCATTAAGAAAGTTGCTGGAAAAGTTAATAATAAGTTTAGAATGTTCGGATTTATTCTATTGTTTTCATTAGTTTCTTTGATTGGTGGTGTTGGAACATTCTCTTATTATAGAATAGGCCAGTTAATTTCGAGTCAAGATCTAGGGCTGGATGATAAAACGCTAGGTTACCTCAACTCAATTTTCTCTCACGATCTCATATATGTTGCATATATTATCTATTTTATCTCACTTCTTGTTTGGTATTACTCAGCATATTATGAAAATAATACATCTGTTGACTTTATGAACAGTGTTTCAAAAGATCAGAAGTCATTAAGTGAAAAGGTTTTCCGGTAGGAGTTGTGTGTAATGGATACAGTTGTAGAGTTTGATGCAATTAAAGTGAGTCAGCCTGTAGGTGAATTCTATTGTGGCGTCATGAATGCTGAAGATGTGGCAAAGATCTCAGAAGCAGACGTTCGTAAAATGGAAAATGATGATGTTGGTAAGTATCTTGGTATTCAACGGGAATTAAAAACAAATCGTGTTAAAGAAATAAGCTCTTATATTAAAACCATTGATGCTACATTTCCTAGTTCAATCATTCTGTCTATTAGCGAAGATAATGTAGAGTGGGATGAGAAGTCTAAAAAGGTTAAGTTGTTATCTGAGGGAGGGCGATATGATAAGATCGCCTCTATTTTGGACGGGCAGCATCGTCTCGCCGGTTTTAATGATAAAAACTATGAGTTTGAGAACCCTGATGGTAGTGTTTCAAAATTTCAACTTTTAGTTACCATATTTGTCGGAGCCGATATCTCGACGCAGGCTGGAATATTTGCAACAGTTAACTTGGCTCAGACCAAAGTCAATAAAAGTTTGGTTTATGATTTACAGGCTCTAGCTGATACTCGTAGTCCTGAGCGAACATGTCACGATATTGCTGTAATATTGAATTCTGAACCTGAAAGCCCATTTTATAGATCAATTAAGAGATTAGGTGTGGCGACAAAAGGTGTAAAGAATGAATTCTTAACCCAGGCTACCTTTGTTGAGAATGTTGTTAAATTAATATCCCCAGATCCAAAGTCTGATAGAGACTACTATATGTCAGAATCCAAATTTTGGCGTAAAAGTAAAAAAATATCCCATATGGATGTGGATAGCCTTAAAAAGTACTTTTTTAGGAAGGCATTTGTTGAAGATAGGGATGAAGTCATTGCTTCTAATATTCTGAATTTTTTTAATGCTGTAATGAAGAAATGGCCCGTAGCTTGGTCGAAGAATGAAAAAAGGTCATCGCTTAATAAGTCTGTAGGTTTTGCTGCTTTAATGAGAGTGTTTAAAGATATATATAGGTCTGAAAATGATAGCTTATCTTGGGATTTTGTCGTTGGTGAAGATAGGTATTATAAAAGACTTTGTAAGTGTTCTAAAGATGATGAGTTTTTCCTGAATATAGAGCCATCTACAAGGTCTATAAAAGTAATATATGATGCAATTAGTTGTTTGGATTGAGTTTTATGATTAATGCTGACGAGAAGCATAGTCTAGTTGATGTTTCTGATCATATCTATCATTTGAAATGTTTTGTTGCATACGGTTTTTTTGAAGGTGATTTTCTAAACTTTAAAAGCAACGATGAATTTGGTATTTTTGATTTTTTGACATGGCTGGAGTTGTCATCAGATATATCCGGGGTGGAAATAACTCCAAGGTATTCAAATTCTGTTCAATGGTGTTCTGGCGCCTATGAATATGAGAAACAGCATAAGCAAAACTATCAAAGATTTGCTTTTAAGATATCCCGGTTGCTTTTTGTTTGGAGTGCATTTGAAAAGCTTTGTGATATCGTTGGGATTAATCAGCTTGTTCCTGGTAAAGAAGGGCCTGCCGTAAAAGTTGGGAAATATCTAGAGGCAGAGAGTATATCAATTCATCCGAGCTTTATTGATGTATGGAAAAAGTTCGCTGACTTGTATCTTAAACATGAAGATTTCGGTAAGAGTAAATCTCAAATATACCCTTTTGCAGAGCAATGGAGTGTGGCATCGTTAATTAATCTTGCTAGGGATGCCAGAAATAAAGCGGTTCATGGACAAAGCTCCCTTAAGCCTCCAGAGGACTATTCTGGGAATATATTGCCGAGCAGATGTTATATTTGTTTTATTGATCTTGCGGTTAGAGCTATCTTAATAACTATTCAAATGTTGCTTGAAACATTTCTTTCGAAGAATATATGTGAGTATTACTCAAGTTATGACGATGAAGATAACGAGTTAGATGTCCATCAATATTTAATAACTCTACATTTGGTTGAAACAGAACATCCTGATATTATGCATTGGTGATTATACGAGCCGTGTTAGGGATACCTTCAATAATTGCCGCCCCGTCATCCACATGACTCCCCCAGGCCTTGTAGTAGTCTTTCGCTTCAAGGTTTGGGTACTTCTGCTTTAACAGCATTTCCACCACATCCCCATAGTCACCCAGCCAGGTGTACTTATCTAGTTCACGAATGGTGAGCTGGATGTCTTCGCCTTCCCATGTGAAGCCACGCTCAATGGATGCAAAAAATGCCAGGCGAGCGCCGATGTTCACCGTCAGGCCTGTGTTGCTCTGCAGGCGACGCAGTGAAGTGAAGGCCTTTTCTGAGATTTTCATTTTCTGTGGCAGCATGGTGTGTCTCGTCGTGTTCTTACGTTCTCAGTTCTTTTATCTTTCTTTCATCACGTTAGTTAGTGACGCCAGAAATAGCCTTCGTAGTATCCGGAGCTTCCCGCTTCTGGGTCGTAGGCGACCTCAAAAGCGTGGGATATCTCTGGCGACAGGTCTTTATAGAAGTCTTCATCGACTTCGGTATCCGTTGATAAGATCAGTACCTGATGGCTCGCGGTCGGGAAGTAGTTCTTAACCAGATTTTCACGATGTCGTGAGTCCAGTCGCCCCAGTGGCGTATCAATGATGATCGGCAGGTTACGGCCAGAGGTTCTGCCCAGTGCTTCCAGCATGGCAATGGCATAGATTTGCTTTTCACCGGCTGACAGCTTCTTCTTGTCAATGATGTTGCCTTTGCCATCCACCAGAGATACGTTGAATGTATCCGGGTCGATCTTGGCGGTAATCATCAGGTCGTCTTTGCGGGCAAGCTTGGCAAATGACTTGATGAATTCCTGCTCCAGTTGCTGAATACGCTGTTCCCGGGTTTTTAC
The DNA here is from genome assembly GCF_002339775.1 of Thalassolituus sp. UBA2590. Taxonomy (NCBI): domain Bacteria; kingdom Pseudomonadati; phylum Pseudomonadota; class Gammaproteobacteria; order Oceanospirillales; family Oceanospirillaceae; genus Thalassolituus; species Thalassolituus sp. UBA2590. The sequence goes on along the minus strand of NZ_DDKU01000170.1, from coordinate 28,634 downwards.
AGCGAAGCCTTCAAGTAAGCCGCGGGTGCGGTCGGCCAGCGTGACGGCCTGGTTCAGATTACTGACGCTGCTGAATTCTTTCTCTTTGTCGCGCAGTTTGCGCAGGTTATCCATGGCATCGCGAAGAGTACTTTTTGCTTCTTCGGTCTTAAGTTTCACCTCAACTTGGCGTTGACCGAGAGTCCTTTCGAGCCCGGCTAACTCCGTTACAAAGTTAGATATACGGCGTTCATCAGGTGCACGTGACAGGTTGAGACCGACATTCGCCAGTTCTTCTTCAACGGATTCCAGTTCGGTAGATAGTGTTTTAACACGAGCTTGCTGCTCTGGTACTACCTTAGTGATCAGGTGGTTCAGGCGGTTGAATTCACTGTCCGAGATATCGTGAATGATCTCTGTATCTGCGGCGTTATTTGAAGCAGAGCTGTCAGCCATTGAGGCAGTAATAGACGCTTCAATTGCTTTCTGGTGTTCTTTACCCAGTGATTTCAGCAGTGATCGCTGCACTTTATTGAGTTGCTTACGCAGTTCAACCTGAACGACGAGTTGGCGCTTGGTTTGTTGCTCTGCGGAGAGCTGTTTCAGTAATGCTTCAAGCTGAGTCTTTGCAAACGCCAGAGGGGCTGCATCGGCAATCAGGTTTCTGATTTGGTTCTGCAGTTCATTGCGTTTGGCGCGCAGAGCTTGTTCTTTGGCTTCTGCTTCTTGTTTATTACTTGCCCAAGCACCGCCCAGTTCGTTGATATTCTGAGTCAGGCGCTCTTTAGTTGCCTCAAGTTCGGTGGTCTCGATCTTGAGAGTATCTATATCCGAGAGTTTCGCCTGGTACGCTGCGTACAGAGACTGATATTCAGCCTCTAACGTTTCGATTTCTTTTTTGATGTCTGACGGCAGTTGGTCGCGCTTCTGATCTCGTAAATAAACGCCCAGATCAGCCTTGAGGCGATCAATAATGTCTAAACCGAGCAAGCGGTTAATGGCGTCTGCGAGTGCGGTATTGTCGCTGTCGTCGGCAAGCTCGGCGATTTTCTCACCGTCGAAGAAGAAGAGGTCTGCAACACCAATAGGAATCAGCTCATTGAGGAACGATTGCTTCTGCTGATCCGTGAGGTTTTGCAGGTATTCACCGTTCTGATAGATTTCAACACTTTCAAATACGCTATTCCCGCGCACGGTCCAGACACGCTTAACGGTGTAGTCGATCACTTCACCCTGTCGGCCAAAGTTGAAGTCGAGCTTCACGCCAGCGGTATTCGGCTTGAGTACGCTGCCTTTAGGTTTATGAATCGAATCGAGCAGAAAGTCGTGATATGCCTGAACGGATACAGCGCGACCGAGACTCTGCTTGCCATACAGGGCCAAACGCACAGCGGTCAGGGTTGTGGTTTTACCTGCACCGTTGAGTCCACCGAACAGAATGATCGGACGCTTCTTGTTGTATTTGGTGCGAGGCTCAAGATCAACGTAGTTTTCGTCGAAGCTACCTTGAAATACGCCAAAATCCTGAAGGTAGAGGCTTTTAAGTATCATTATTTCAGTGCCTCATATTCTTTCGTCAGAGCTTTCAGTTGTTCGTCGTAGATGGATTTAAGATGCAGGTCTTCGCTTTCGCCTTTAAGTTCCTGCTTTAGCTTTGCTTTCAGGTCAGACGAGTGCGTTGCTTCGGCCTTAGCTGCTTGAATATCTTCAAGTGTGCCCCAGTCATTTTTGAGTAAGCTTTCGATTTTGCCGAACAGGCCTTTGCGGCGGCTCAGGCCATCCATCGAAAGTTCCAGCTCCAGTAACTTCATGACCAGCTCAGCGGGTACGGCATGCGCTTCGGCCAGCTCTTCGATTAAGTCAGCATCGGCTTGTGAGAACGCGCCTGCGTCATGCTCAACCCAATCAAGATCTTCTTTATAGACCTCGCGATAGATCTTGGGGAGTTCGTCAGACCAGTCTGGTTCGTTCGGGTCGAACATCCATTCTTTACGTATTGCATGGAGCTCTTCTGGACGAATAAGCTGGATCTTACGGCCTTCTTCGATCAGGTTCTTTTCGATGGTCAGCAGCTCTTTGAGCCACTTCTTTCTGTACTCAAGAAGGTAGGGCCCAGGAATTGTTTTAATTTCGGTAACATTGTCGTTATCTACAGCGCCACGAGCATATGAAACCTTACCGGTACGACGTTTGAAGTTACGGACTTCATTTTTGTTTTCTGGAAGCGTCGTTCTGTAAAGCTTGTTACGAAAGCTCTTCAGTTTTTTCAGCCACACTTCGCCCGAGTCAATCAGGCCTTCGATTGCGCGGTCTTTGGTCACAACGGTACAGGTCCAGCAACCAAAACGAGAGTTACCACAGGATGGGGTGTTGGTGTCGATAACGAGAGGGCACTCACCAGCACTGGAATCTTTGTAGAGCTCGAACAGCTCGAAGTGATCACCGCCCCAAGGAGCAGGTGCACCCAGCAGGTACATCCAGACTTCGTCAAAGGTCCAGTCTTCAATCGGCATATATGTAAAAGCACCGGGCAATGAAGAGTGACGAGACAGCGATGAGCCTTCGATCTTATGTTTAGCAATGACCTGAGCACGTGAAGCGCTTTCCTGGCTGCGTGCACCCAATACAACAATCACTTCACCGAAGCGGGCGATTTTGTCTTTGATAAATTCGCTTACTGGATCGATCTTCATTCGCTCGGTACACCAGCGGAAGCTCTGCGTCGGTGCAGGGTAGCCTTTACCCAGTAGGTTTACCCAGAAGGTTTCTCCCCATGCGGGATAGACAACATGGGCTGACATTGGAAGGCCCAGCTGCTGGGCATTGTCGTTGATCGCTTCAATAGAACTGCTGATCATGTCGACGACCATGGGCGTTTCGACCAAGGTGTCTGAAGAAATCACGTAAATATGTTTGTGCCGTTGCTTCTTCGGCAAACGTGTCAGTGCAACGTAGATCAGTGACAGAACTGTAGTGCTGTCTTTACCACCGCTGAAGCCGATGACCCATGGTTTGTCGTTCTCGAGGTACAGGTTCTGGATTTCCTGTATCAGGTCGAGCGCTGGACGTCCGGCGAATTCGGAGGCCTCAAGCATCTCATCCATGCTTGGGAACAATGTTTCTTTTTGGCTCATGAGTTCAACTGATCTTCGATTTGTTGCTCTTCTGCACCCAGTGATACTCCGAGTGCGTGTCGTACGACGTTCGCCGTCAGTACGGTGTTACTTCGTGTTTTGCTTAGCTTTCCGTGGTTGTCCATAGCGCGACCACGCCAGAGTTTCACGTTGGAACGGCTCCAGTCGATGTCATGGAGACCGGACAATTTGGTCTTCCACTCGCTTGGAAACTGCCGGATAAGGTCAGAGCCTGCGGCCCCAAGAGCCGCTAAGCCAATGCCGTGTGCGTGTATGAATTGCTCACGCAATTCCGAGGTCGAAACCTTGCGACTCATGGCGTCTTGCCAGTCGCGCATGTTACTACAAACGGCATCCCAGTACTCGGCGGCAACGTCCATTTCTTCCTTTGAAATCCTGTCTTTTGACGTTTTACCGAGGAGTGCTCTTGAGGCCTGTTTGATGCTGCTTAGCGTAAACAGTTTGCTGCTACGTTTAGAGAGGCTGTTGTTCTCAAGGTCAGTCAGAGCAGTGAAGCAGGGTACAGAATCAAAAACGTAACGGGCAAGGGCTGAGCCGCCATCACGCTGATCATAGAGAGTGCTCAGAGAGTCTGATGGTCGTACAGCGTGCTTGTTCAGGTCGGCGAACATTTGCTGGCTGCGAGCAAGACCGTCGTCAACAAAGAAGAGGACAGGGATGTTGTCGTGCCCAAGCTCGTGGGCTTCTTTAACGGCTTGCTCGATAGCGGCACGGCGATGCTGGCCATCGTTCACTAAAATCTGGGTATCCATTGCAATGGATAACATCCCGAGGTTTATTGCCGGGCCTGTGTCGGCCATTGGTTCGAAGTTAACTGCACCATCTACTGAGGCAGTAATCGCCGAGAGGGTGTAAGAGTCAGGGTTTTCGACCAGATATTGGGCAATGTCTGGCACACGACTTTCGTTCAGTCGGCGTTGAGCGCGCAGTTCAGGCGGGACGACATCTTCATCGAATACAAAGAGTTTTGGCACAAGACGCATTGGGCACATAGCGATATAGCATGGTCGCCCGGCTTGCATACCACGTACCGCAGGGAACTTGTGTGTGTATTCGTTGAGTAGAGACGTTGCCATGTGAACACTCCGTGTTTGTTGTAATTTTCGAGCGGCGGTGAGTATTGCACGTAAAAAACCACGAACACAAGTTTTTCTGTTGGGATTGCTATAGGAAAGAAAGGTCAGAAGTTTAGTTATTTTAACTTCAGGTGGAACCTAAAATAGCAACGAGCAGTATTTTAAGGCCCCAATGCAGTTGGAACTTAGTTGCCTTAGTTGGCTAGCGGCAAGGAGAGCCGGGCTAGGATGGCCAGCCCCTTGGGGGTTGCGGGCAATTGATACCTGTGGAGGGTATAGTGTTAGGAGAGCTCCGGATTCGAGTTAGTCCTACTCTTCGGTTTGTTTCGCCTTCTCAACGGCTTCTCTTCTGAAATCCAGGTATGAACCAGTATCAGCTTCTCGTCTCCAGACCAGAGGCTCCATGGCTGCGGTTTGATGTGTATCTTTCGATACTGATGCCGCAGCGGCTTTCTCTTTCTTAACCCACGCTGGAAGGTCGATCTGGACGGTCTGCATTATAGACGTGCAGTAGTTCTTAATTGCTGCTTCGTGAGAGGCTGTTTTTTCGTTTTTCGGGAAACCGAACAGAAACTGAAGATAGTGATTCTCAGTGATGGGAGTGGACCATATGTATTCAATGAAATTGCTGTGGGTGGAATGTTCCACCTCATTCATATGATAGGTAAATTCAACTTCATTATTTACCCAGGTTCCAATGTTCTGAAGAGCTGTTACATCTAAGTAATATCGTTCGTCATTGAACTGTCTGGAAGTTTCGGATCTAACGACCTCTAACAATTTTCCGGGCAGAAAGAGGTTCTGTCCATTGTTACACTTGGCGACTAAGAGTCTGAACTCTATATAGGATTTATTCTTACCAAGTCCAAAGATACCTTTTATATCCCAAGTACTGGAATAGCAGGTCTCATAACCTACAGCTTCATCTTCGGTAACGAACTTTTTATTGTCGTATAAATTGAAGCTGGACGAGTACTCACGGTGAACTCCCCATTTCGTGGCTGTGGGGCTAAGTACTACGGATATTTCGATATCCGATAGCTTAAAAGAACGCTTTTGGACGCTCTTTAAACTAGGGAAACGGAGTTTGCCAAATATAGGGTAAGACATGTTTATCGGCTGTTGGTCATCACTGGTCTGATCGTAGTGGAACCAAGGTGCGCTTAGCGCACCTTAAGAGCAGCGGTCGTTGACGCTGGATCAGTTGCCTGCCCACTGTTGGTTTCCTTTGCCAAAGGTCGTATTACCTATTCCCCACAGGCTTCGGCCATATGCTCCAATAACACAGGTTGTTATCAGAGCAGCCGCTGCTCCATAGCCGGCGCTGTTCATCATTGATGATCCGGCGGCGGTCGCAGCATCAATGGCTTTCATTATGTTGTCGCTGCCAAACGCTGAGCCTGCTCCAAAGGTTAAGCCGACAACAGCAGTCTGAATAGTACCTGCGCTGGTCAGCTTATTAATAAGTGCGTCGCGATTATGGACTATGTCATGTTCATTAAGCTGCAACCCTGCAAATTCAATGTTTGCGGAAGTGCAGATACTTTCAAGATGCGCTCTACGGCTTTTGGAACCCCTTGGGTTGCTGAAGAATACGCGCTGAGTTTGTGCCTCAGCCTTGAGTTCATCTTTTTTGGCTAGCAGTTCCAGAGCTTCTGCGAATACTGTCGTCGCCTCTCCATGGACTAACCAACGTACGCGTCTCTTGCTTGCATGAGCTTTAATAAGGTGATTCAGGATGGAGTTTACATGTTGAGTATTTTTGAAATCGTTATTTAGCCAGTAGAGTGAGTAGTGATTACCAGCCGCTTTCGATTGATTCGGAGATAGTGTGTAAGCGCCGAGAATATGCTCAGGTAATTTGTCTCCAGCTTCTTCCTTGGTTTTGAACTTGCCGGCGACGGCAGCACTATGTTCATTGTCACCCCAGTGGTGAGTGAAGTCCATGGCGACGTCGGTATCTCGTTCTATGTTCCATTTATCGAGGCCAGCCTTGACGCGATACAGGCCTGGGGTTTGTTTAGTTGTGTATTCGGGAGCATCATCAACAATCGTATGATGAACTTCGATATCACCCGATCCTTCGTCAATCCGGAAGGTTATCGAAATCGGTCCAATAACGGTTCTCTGCATCCCTACTTGTCGAGGGCCCGGGTTTGTAGCCAAGTGGATCATAGCCCTGTTCAGACGTTGAAAATAGTAGTGCCCTTCTTCCTTCGACTTGATTACTTCCCATTGGGTCTTAACGCTTTGAAGCACGTAAAGATTCCGATTGATATTGATTCGGCTAGGATCAGATTTAGAGATATAAAGATGAAAGCGTGGTTTAACTTGTTTGATATTCATGAGTAGAATCCTTTCTATTATTTTGTATATGTCGGTGCTGGAGTGCCTGGCTCTGTCACAATGATAGGGGGGTGCCCATGTTCACGTGATCCTCGATGCCACGCCCACGGATAAACCCACTCCTCGGGATCGCGCTGTTCCGTGTAAGCCCACCTTTCAGTTTCATTTTGCAAACGCATAACCTTTGCTTGAATTTCCGGACGATACTTCAGATCGAAGGTTGATATAACCCGACCGATTATGTTCCTGAAGTGTTCGTTGATAATGTCTTTCTGATCGGAGTTAATGCAGTAAAAGTTAGCCAGTACAAAAAGATTGTCATCGAGTGGTGCGAAAGCAAAAGCATGCCAAGCAACTTCATCAGCCTGATTTCTATCTCGTTCCTCACAGTAAACCCAAGGGGTATCATGAGTTTTGTATACCTGCCAATTTACTGGAGCTATTCGTACACCGAATTCTGGCTGTTCAGGGCCGTGATTAAATAAGTATCGGTTGATAACTTGTTCAAATTGGTTTGGATTTAAACAGCTCATACCATCTGGTAGGGTATCTGCACGCATCAGGTGAGCATTTGCTCGGATACTCCCTATGGGTTGAGGGTCCCATAGCACACCGTATAGCTCCCACCGTCGACTATATAGAGACTGATTCGAAAAGAGCCCATAGAGGTCGTGCTCGAATGCTTGCGGGTTGTAGGCATTCAGTGTGGATGCAGGTGCGACTCTCTCTCCGAAACCTTCAAAATCTTGGTTCGGTAACAGCTTGAAAGATAGTGTGCTCCCAGATAGGTCTACGGATATATTCTCTGGGCTGTTGATGCCAGGAATATATGGCCGTTTGGTGGACGAAAAGAGGCGCTTCAGCATGATCCTTGCTTCTTGGAGTATTCAGGTCAAACTACCATAATTGGTTTGTTGATTTAAGTGGTTTGGTAGACCGTACGCGCCCTTCGAGCACGATTTACCATTGTATCCACGGCTGTGGGGGCTGCCGATTAGGGTTGTCTAATCCATACTTATGAATGCGAACAAGATATCTTGCGGAATTGGTTATCGGGGATATGATCCCCTCCTACAAGGCGGGGGGAGAGGCGTAGGGAGTGCATAAATCGATAGAGGAAACTCAGATTTCCGCAAAACTCTTCACAGCCTTATGCTCAGCATCCGCCGGTATGCCGTCTTCACGAACCAACCACACAGTCTGCATTCCGGCTTCTTTCGCGGCATCCAGTTCTTCTTTGATGTCTGATAAAAACAGCACGTCTTCGGCGTTTAATCCTGCGTGTGTTTTCTGCAGTTCAGCCAGAATATTCAGGTAAGACTGAGTCTCACGTTTGCCGCCCATCAGGGTGTCGAAATGGCCGTTAAATAAAGGCAGCAGGTTGCCGTCCTGCGAGTAGCCGAAGAAGAGTTCCTGGGCTTTTACCGAGCCTGAGGAATACACGTACAGTGGCAGGCCGCTGTCGTGCCATTTTTTCAGGTATTCGGTGGCGTCCGGGTACATGTGCGCTTGGTAGTCGCCATTTTCGTAACCGGTTTTCCAGATCATACCTTGCAGGGCTTTGAGTGGGGTAGCTTTGCGGTCTTCGCTGATCCATTGCAGCAGTTTGGCGATGAGTGCGTCTGTATTGTCGGCGCTGATTTTGGCGCTGAGATTGTCACCGTCTTCTGCTGCGATTTCTGCCGTCTGCTGCAGTGCAGTCTGTACTTTCTCGTCGTTGAGGTTGGCTTTTACGAATGCGGGCAGGTGCTCTGCCGCGTACGGGAAAAGCACGTCTTTTACGAAAGAAATCGAAGACGTGGTGCCCTCGATGTCGGTCAGGATCAGTTTGACGTTCTGCATAGCGGAATCAGTTTTCTAAACGGTTAAAGCGGTTGGCAATATCGCTGCCGGTGAAGTTCGCGACCCAGCCTTCTGGGTTGTTGAACAGGCGGATGGCGATAAAGTTCGGGTTCGGGCCCATGTCGAACCAGTGGGTGGTGTTCGCTGGCACGCTGATAAGGTCGCCTTGGGTGCACAGCACTTCGTAGACTTTTTCGCCGATGTGCAGGGTGAACAGGCCTTCGCCACCGACGAAGAAACGTACTTCGTCTTCGCTGTGGGTGTGTTCGCTCAGGAACTTCTGACGGAATTCGCCTTTCTGAGGGTGATCGGCGCTGAGGCTGATAACGTCCACGGTCTGGTAGCCGTCATTTTTCATCAGGCGGTCGATGTCTTTCTGGTAGGCCGCGATGACCTCTTCCTGTGGCGCACCCGGCTCAAGTTCTGCATCGGTTTCCCACTGTTCGTAACGCACACCAGCTTCTGCCAGTTTTGCGGCCATTTTTTCTTTGTTGTCGGTGGTGAACAACAGGTTGGTGACGTCGTGGTCTGTGTATACTCGGAGTACGCTCATAGTGGCCTCACGGTTGGCGTATTTTTAATAATTCGAGTTGGTAGCCTAACAGGTGTTCGAGTGCTTCAAGGTGGCGGTAACACTCTGCGAGGTCTTTGCCCCAGGTATAAACCCCGTGGCCACGGATCAGGTAGGCATGTCCCTGACCGTGTTCCTGCATGTGCGCTTCTACCTGCGCAGACAGGCGGTCGATGTCCTGATCGTTTGGAAAAATCGGGAAGGTGACGATACCTTCGTGGGTGGTCTCGCCAGCGAAAGCTTTCTGCAGTTCCCAGCCGGTGATGCTCAGGCTGTTTTCTTTCCAGATCTGCGACAGTAACACGACGGTCGGTGAGTGCGTATGCAGCACGGCGCCGATATTGCCATCGCGTCGATACAGTTGCGTGTGCAGGCCGGTTTCTGCCGAAGGCTTACCTTCTGACAGTGGGTTGCCGTCCATGTTCACCGCCAGAATATCGGCTGGGGTTAGCTCTCCTTTGTGTTTGCCGGAGCTGGTGAGGGCGCAGACTTCTTCATTCAAGCGTACAGAGTAATTGGAGCTGGTGGCGGGCGACCAGTTGTTACCGTAGAGAACGCGGCCGTATCGGCAGAGTTCTTCGGCGGCTTTCTGGAAGTCTGCCTTGTTGAATGCGGCTTTGTTGCAAACAGTCATAAGTCGCTACCTGCTCAGCTGTTGATCATAACGGCGATATTTTCCACCGTAGGATTTTCGACAAAGCCTTTCTCGGTCACGATGGCGTCGATCAGTTCCGCAGGGGTGACATCGAACGATGGATTAATCGCTTCGCAGCCCTCAGGGGCGATTAGCTGGCCGTTAAGTGATGTCACTTCTGACATCGGGCGCTGCTCAATCGGGATGGCGTTACCGCTGTCGAGTGTCAGGTCAAAGGTGGTGGTCGGTGCGGCAACCATGACTTTCATGCCGTGGTGTTTGGCTAAAACAGCCAGGCTGTAAGTACCGATTTTGTTGGCAACGTCGCCGTTGGCGGTGATGCGGTCAGCACCGACAATCACCCAGTCTGCACCGTTGGCACGGAATAGCTGTGCGGCTGCGCCGTCACACACCAATTTCACCGGAATATTATCCTGCATCAGCTCCCATGCGGTTAAGCGTGCGCCTTGCAGCCATGGGCGGGTTTCACCGGCGTATACCTGGGTGATTTTGCCATCGGCGTAGGCAGAACGGATGATGCCCAATGCGGTACCGTGGCCGCCAGTCGCCAGAGCGCCTGTGTTGCAGTGGGTATAAATGCGGCTGCCTTCTTTAATCAGCGAAGCGCCAAATTGCCCCATAGCCAGGTTGGCGGCGATGTCTTCTTCGTGAATCTTTTTCGCTTCGGCGACCAGTGCGTGTGGGTCTTCTGTGCCCAGACTGGCCATGCGCTCCAGTGCCCAGAACAGGTTAACGGCGGTTGGGCGGGATTCTGCCAGTACTTTATAAGCTTCGCCAAGATCACGGCCGTTTAAAGCATCCAGTGCGTAACCGTAGGCGGCGGTGATACCGATGGCAGGCGCGCCACGCACGACCATGTCACGGATGGCATCAGCAACATCATTGGCGGTGGTGTATTCATGCACTGTGTGAGTGTGCGGCAGTACGCGCTGATCTAAAAGATGCAGCGATTGGCCGCGCCATGCGATGGCATGAAACGATGATGAATGCGCTGTCATAGGTAACACCAGACTGAGGGGTTAAAGCGCCGCATTTTACACTGGTTGGCGGTGTGTTGTCGTTAAGAAGGCGTCATGGAGAGTCCAGCCGGAAACTGCGAATGGCCTTTGTTGGCATGGATGCCAACAGAGAGCGTACAGGGATGTATTTACAGCGTGCCAATCGGGGTTTTGGGTGGGCTCATAGGTATTTAGCCCGCTATACGACGCTCCACACTCGCAGCAAGTACGTCCCTGTATGCTCAGCTCCCACATCCTTGTGGGAGATGGTGTGTCGCTGCCGCATACCGGGCTCAACCACCACCGCGGATGTAACAACAGCGCCAAACTTTGTGTTTGCAGCCTTTGCCAGCAGGGATGCTGGCAGAGAGTTTACAGGGATGTATTTACAACGTGCTGCACACACAAGGTTTGACGATGTTTCTCGTTACAGAAGCTTCTGCATGCGATGGAAGGCGTTGATCAGGCCATTGGTTGAGCCGTCAAAGCCGTCCGGTGCGCTCTGTGATTCCAGAGCATCGAGGACTTTGTTACCGAGTTTCTTACCCAGCTCTACACCCCATTGGTCGAACGAGTTCACGTCCCAGAGCATGCCCTGTGCGGCAACTTTATGCTCGTAAAGCGCAATCAGTGCACCAACCACCTGAGGCGTCGATTTCGGGAAGTACAGCGTGTTGGACGGGCGATTACCCGGAATCGCTTTATGTGGCGCAAGCACCATGGCTTCGGCTTTGCTCATGCCTGAAGCAACCAACTCTTCTATGGCTTCGTCTTCTGATTTACCCTGCAGCAGCGCCTGGCTCTGTGACAGGCAGTTAGATACCAGCATCGCATGGAAGTTATCAATCGGGTTGTGGCTGTTCATCGGCATGATGAAGTCACACGGTGAGAAGTGCGTGCCCTGGTGCAATAGCTGGTGGAAGGCGTGCTGACCATTGGTCCCTACGCCGCCCCAGATAACCGGGCCGGTGTTGTAATTCACTTTGCTACCATCAATGGTCACGCTTTTGCCGTTACTTTCCATATCAAGCTGCTGCAGGTGCGCAGGCAGTGAGCGCAGGTAGTGATCGTACGGCAGGATGGCGTGTGAGTTCACACCAAAGAAGTTAACGTACCAGATACCCAGCAAGGCCATGATGACGGGCATGTTGTGTTCGAGTGGTGCCGTGCGGAAATGCTCATCCATCAGGTAAGCACCGCGCAGCAGGTCGCGGAAGTTATCAATCCCGATGGCCAGTGCCAGCGGCAGACCGATAGCCGACCAGAGCGAATAACGACCGCCTACCCAGTCCCACATCGGGAAGATGTTCTCTTCAGAAATACCAAACGCAGTGGCTTTTTCGACGTTGGAAGACACCGCGGTGAAGTGCTTGCACAAATCGCCTTCGGTACCGCCATTATCAAGGAACCACTGGCGGCAGGCATTGGCGTTCTTCAGGGTTTCCTGAGTACCAAAGGACTTGGACTGGATAATAAAGAGGGTGGTCGCCGGATCGAGTCGCTTCAGAATCTCAGTAATGTGCGAGCCGTCGATGTTGGCAAGGTAGTGAATATTCAGGCGGCTGTCCCAGTACGGCTTGAGCGCGCTGGAGGCCAGTTTCGGGCCGAGGAACGAACCACCGATACCGATGGATACCACGTCAGTAAAAGGCTTGTTGGTGTAGCCGCGCCATTGGTTACGACGGATCTTCCAGCAGAACTCTTCCATGCGATGAACCGTCTCGCGGATCTCGGGCATGATGTTTTCGCCGTCGACCATGATGTCTCGGTCGCCGAAGTTACGCAGAGCGGTGTGCAGTGCCGGACGGTTTTCGCTGCGGTTAATGGTTTCGCCATTGAACATGGCTCCGATTTTCGCTGGCAGGTCCTGCTCACGGGCAAGGCTGAGCAGCAGAGACATAGTGTCTTCGGTGATGCGGTTTTTGGAGTAGTCGAGGGTAAGGCCTGCCGCTTCAAGCTGGAAGGTGTCAAAGCGGTTGGGGTCTTCGTTAAACCAGTCACGCATGTGGTGATCACTGATGCGGCTGTAGTGTTCCTGAAGGTCTTTCCACGCTGCTGACTGCGTCAGGCTTCCTGTGTATCCCATTGGTTTTCCTGCACTTTTTCCGTAACTAATGAATTGAGTATACGGTGTGGGTAATCAACGGGCAAAAAAAGACCGCCCGGAGGCGGCCTTTGTGGTCAGTTTGACAGTGATCGTGTGATCAGGCCACCTGAACCGGAATGTCGAAGCTGGTGTGGCTGACAGTGTTGTCTTCGTTCATGTACACCATCTTTGGCTTAAAGGTTGCCAGTTCTTCTTCGCTGTAGTTGCCATAAGCGCAGATGATGATGCGGTCGCCAACACTGGCGTGATGCGCTGCCGCACCGTTTACAGAGATAATGCCTGAGTCGTCTTCGCCACGAATGATATAGGTGGTGAAGCGTTGGCCATTATCAATGTTGTAGATCTGGATTTGTTCAAACTCACGCATGCCCGTTAGTTCGAGCAGCTTGCCGTCAATGGCACAAGAGCCTTCATAATTCAGCACAGAGTGAGTCACACGTGCCTGGTGAAGCTTGGCTTTCAGCATGATGGTTTGCATGGGTAAACCCTTCAAGTTCTCTGTTCGGACAATTCAAAACCGCGTAAATTTGCGGGCGTCTGAACTGTTCATTTTCTGGCCTATAGGCGTAAGGCGCGGAAGTATGCCTTAAACAATCCCGCGATTCAACGTTACGACCAGATTATCAATAAGGCGCGCATTGCCTAGAAATGCGGCGCCCAGAATGACCACCTCGGCAACCCCTGATGCCGCTGGGCTCAGGTCTGTGGCGGATCTTACTTCAACATAGTCTGGGCGGAATCCGCGCTCTTCAAGGCGAAGACTAGCTGCGCTCAGGCTATTTTCCAGCGACTCACCGGCGTTCAGTGCGTCGGCAACTTCGTTCAGTGTCTTGTAGAGTCCGGTAGCAAGCTGGCGCTCTTCGTCCGTCAGGTAGCCGTTGCGTGAACTCAGGGCCAGTCCGTCTTCCGCGCGGGCAGTCGGGACGGTGACTACCTCCACTGGAATACACAGGTCGTTGACCATCTTTTTGATCACAGCGACCTGCTGGAAGTCTTTTTCACCAAAGAAGGCGGCGTCGGGCAGTACCTGGTTAAACAGCTTGGTGACTACCGTAGAAACGCCGTCGAAGTGCCCTGGGCGGCTGCCACCGCACAGGCCTTCAGAAACCACGGGCACATGGACAATGCTTTGCTCGTCCTGACCGTTCGGATACATCTCGTCGACGTCCGGTGCGAACAGCAGGTCGCAGCTGGCTGCGGCAAGCTTTTCCTGATCCTGTGGCAGGGTGCGTGGATAGCGCTGTAGATCAGTTTTGTCGTTAAACTGGAGCGGGTTCACGAAGATGCTGCTGACAACGTAATCGGTCTCAGCGTTGGCGCGATCAACCAGGCTGATGTGGCCCGCGTGAAGGTTCCCCATCGTCGGTACGAAACCAATACGTTTTCCGCTCATACGAGCGTTGCGGACGTGCTCCCGCAGTTCGGCAATGGTATGGACAGTGATCATGCATCGAATCCATGTTCTGGGGCCGGGAAGCTGCCATCGCGGACTTCGTCAGCGTAGGCTTTGATTGCTTCTGGCACGGTGCGGCCATCGGTCATGTAGTTTTTCACAAACTTCGGGATGTGCTGAGTATTGAGGCCCAGCATGTCGTAGCAGACCAGCACCTGAGCATCAGTGTCTGAACCCGCACCAATGCCGACGACAGGTACGTTTACCGCTTCTGTAATGCGCTTCGCCAGAGGGCTGGGAACACACTCAAGCAGGATAATATCGGCCCCGGCTTCAGCCAGAGCAATGGAGTGCGCGACCATAGCGTCGGCTTTCTCTTCTTCACGGCCCTGAACGCGATAACCGCCCATTTTGTTTACCGCTTGCGGCGTAAGGCCGAGGTGAGCACAAACCGGTACACCCTGACGAGCCAGGCTCTCTACAAGTGGCACCAGCCACTCATCGCCTTCGACTTTAACCATGTGAGCACCGGCCTGCATGACAGCACGAGCGCTGTCTACGCCTGTTGCGATATCACCGTAGGTCATAAATGGCAGGTCGGTCATGATAAGTGCCTGGCGTTCAGCGCGGGCGTTACCACGTGCTACAGCAGCCGTGTGATAGACCATTTCTTCCAGTGTGACTGGAATCGTACTGGTCTGGCCCTGAATTACGTTACCGAGTGAATCACCAACCAGCAGAGCCTCAACACCTGCGTCGGCGGCCAATTGGGCGAAGGTGGCATCGTACGCGGTCAGTACAGAAAACTTCTGACCCTTGTCTTTCATGCTTTGTAACGTGCGGATGCTGATAGCGCTCATGCTGTTTATTCTCCGGTAATCCCGATACGCGGGTAATGGGCGTATGGTGCGGATTGTGGGTTATAAGTCAATAACGGGCGATTGCAGCTTGTGCAGATCGCCGTCAAATTCGGGCTGGATCTGACTGAGCCGTTGCCCGTCAGGTAGGGTGAGATCTGGCGCAATCTCCAGTAATGGGGTCACCACGAAAGAGCGGTTCGCCATTTCGTGGTGAGGAAGATTCAGGCGCTCTGAATTCAGTGTTTCATTGCCGTAAAGAAGGATATCGAGGTCGATGCAGCGTTCGCCCCAGTGGCGGTGTTTTATCCGGCCCTGGGTCTTTTCAATCGCCTGCAGGGCATCGAGGAGATCCAGAGGCGCCAGAGTTGTCTCAAGTTCGGCGACGGCATTCACATAGTCGGGCTGATCTTCAGGGCCAAGCGGCGCGCTGCCATAAAGAGAAGAGCAGCGGATGAGCTGAGTCTCTGGCAGAGCTTTCAGTGTTCGCAGGGCGATATGAATCTGCTCGATGGGCCCGTCTATGTTGGCCCCAAGCCCGATATAAACCGTGGTCATTGGGGTCAGCTACGGTTGTTATTGCCGTTGCGACGACGACGCGGGCGACGGCGGCGTTGCCCATCATTGCGCTCGCCTGCACCATCGCTGCGTCTGTCGTGTGAACGACTCGCCGCTGGTGGATGGTCTTTCTGGATTTCGGTCCAGAAATCACACAGCTCCTGCAGATCTTCGCCAGACTGCTGGCGTAGCAGCAGGAAGTCGTAAGCGGCACGGAAGCGTGGATGCTGGGTCAGCTCGGCAGCTTTGCGGCTGCGCGTTTTCGGCAGGCGTAGCTGCATTTCCCAGATTTCACGCATCGGAATCGAGAAGCGCTTTGGAATCGCGGTCGCTTTCACCTGTTCCTGAAGTACCTTGTCGGCGGCTTTCTGTAGTGCCGGATGCGGCGCCATGCCATCGTCTTCGTACTTCTGACGCACTTTATTCAGCTGCGGCCAGAGCAGTGCGGCCAGGAAGAAATACGGTGTTACCGACTTACCCGACTGAATACGGGCATCGGTGTTACGCATTGTGTTCTCGACCAGAGACACGGCGTAATCGTCTTCCTGCATGCGTTGTTCCGCAGACGGGAACAGAGGTTCGAACAGGTGGTAGTCACGAAGCATGCGCACAGTATCCAGTGCGTTGCCCGCCAGAATAAGTTTCAGAGACTCTTCGAACAAACGCGCTGCAGGGATCTGAGTCATCAGCGGTGCCATGTCACGAATCGGCGCGGCCGTTTTCGCTTCGATGTCGAAGCCGAGTTTTACCGCAAAGCGGATGGCACGGAGCATGCGCACCGGGTCTTCCCGATAACGTGTTGCCGGGTCACCGATGAGGCGGATCTGCTTGGCTTTCAGGTCTTCCCAGCCGCCAGCGTAAGAGTGCACGCTGAAGTCATCGATGTTGTAGTAAAGGGCATTGATAGTGAAGTCGCGGCGCATCGCGTCTTCATCTTTGTTGCCGTAGACATTATCGCGCAGGATCATGCCCTGATCGCCCTGGCGGGATACTTTATCCGAATGCTCTTCAGAGGGTGGGGCGCGGAACGTCGCGACTTCAATGACCTCGCGGCCAAACACCACATGAACCAACTTAAACCGACGACCAATCAGGCGGGAATTGCGGAACAGAGCATTAACCTGCTCTGGCGTCGCATCCGTCGATACATCGAAATCTTTAGGTGATAAGCCGAGAAGGTTATCGCGGACACCTCCACCCACCAGATAGGCTCCATAGCCAGCTTTGCGCAGTCGATATAGCACCTTAAGCGCAGGCTCACTGATGTTTGTGCGGGAGATAGAATGCTCGTCGCGCGGAATCACACGTAGCTGTACATCGTCAGCATCGGCTTTCTGGCTGAACAGTTTTTTGACTCGGTTGATCAGGGTCACGATAGAAGTGGTTCTCTGGTTAATCTGCGAGCGAGTTTACAGCTAAGCCGGAGCGGACACAAAGTAAACAGTTGAGGCTGGCCCGGAGGGGGAGGTAGCAGACAAAGAAAAAGCCGCACTGATTGGGGCCAGTGCGGCTTTCTGAGTCGGGTGGTGCCGGATGTTGTTATTGTTATGCCCAGCAACCATGTCGACAGATGTTTTGAATGGGCATCCCCTGCCTCATTTTTTATTGTTGTTGTCGGCGCTCAATGCACATTCAAAACATTTGTCACCCAGGCCTTTGTTATTTTTATTGTTGGCCCTTCTTCTCTACCCGATCCCGTTGGAAGCACTTTGTTATTTTTATTGGTGCGCTTCGTTCTGAGATCTTGCTGAGGCGTCGCATTTGTTATTTTTATAGTTTGCGTTGCTCTCTGATGAATATAAAGCGAATGGTGTGCCAACTTTTAAAAACCTATATATATCAATAGCTTATGTTTCATTGCCCCGGTTTTTGAGTTGTGCTGTGGGCCGAAGTGTTACGAAAGATTACGGATTGTGTAACCCACAGGTAACAAACTTCAGGAAACGTAACACTGAGTAAATGTTCAATCAGCCTTACGCCGGATGCCACTGAAGAGTAAACCGTCGAGAGGTTATGAAGAGGTCGAATCGGGTAGGGCGAATTTCAGGCAATAAAAAAGCCGCAGGTGCGGCTTCTTGGATTCTTTCTGCAGTCTTGTTTGGACGCCTCTGTTATTTTTATTGTTAGCGGCCCAACTGTCTTATTTTTCTCTGATCTTCCGTACTTCTTATTGTTTGTGAAGGGGTCCTTCACTGGGCTTGCTGATTATTTTTATTGTTTGCGTTTCAGCGGCAAGCCCGGCAGTCCGACTTTGTTATTTTTATTTGTGTCGTCCTGCTGTACGTAAATTAATGCCAAGACCGTGCCAGTTTTTAAAAGTCTTTATTTTTCAATGGTTTATGGTTTTTGTTGGCGGGCATTAGGCGCATTTTTACAGAAAGTGTTACGTAACATTACGCTGACATATGTCTATTGGTAACAGTTGGGCGAGTGGGGTAACACTTTAGTCGAAGTGTTTTGCCTGGGGTAACAAAGACGTTACCGATCGGGAATGATTGCTGAGCTAGTACTGATGCCTGACGAGCAGGCAATAAAAAAGCCGCTCAGGCGGCTCTTCAGGGGCGTTATTCTTATTATTCTGTGCTGCCACAGGTGTCATCGTCGTTTTGAATAGGCAGAGCTTCTGTTTTTATTCTTATTCTGTCTCTGCTCATTCGAAACTAACAATGGTGGCCATTGTCGTTTTTGTTATGAGGTTGGGAATTGCCGGCGCTTTATTATTTTTATTAGTGCGCCTCCCGCTTACCGGCAGTGTCTCTTTGTTATTTTTATTCATGGACACCAGCTCAGTACTGTCTATAAAGCCAAACCCGTGCCAATTATTAAAAAATCAATAAAAACAAGAGCTTATGAAATTACACCTGTCTATAATTATAGACAGTTAGACTAAAGTGTTACGAACTGTGAGCCATTAGGTAACAGTTTTGATACCTGAGTAACACTCTGTAACTGGATTCGTTACATGCGTAACAGAAAGGACGGAGGGCTGTCCTGAAAGGAATGTGTAACAGTGGGGGTAACAAAAGGAGTGGCCGAGATGGAATCAGCGGCCACCTTTTTTGCGTGGAATGCCAAGGCGCTGGCGACGTTCCCACAGCGATTTACGTGAAATTCCCAGCTTTTTAGCCAGTTCGGTCTCGGTCATGGACGCTTCGTTCTCGAGTACGAAGTGCACAAAGTAATCGTCCAATGACAGATCACCCTGCTGCTCGTCGTTCTGGTCCGTAGGCTGGTATGGGTTGTCTTCGACCAGGCTGTTACGCATGGAGTCACTGATGTAACGATCAGGGCTGACTTCGATGCCCAGCAGGTCAGGTTCAACCTCATCAGACTCAGCGAGGATGACAGAGCGCTCAACAGCGTTCTCCAGCTCGCGCACATTGCCGGGCCAGTGGTAATCACGAATCGCTTTCAACGAGGCATCGTTAAAGCACATCGGCGCCTGAGCCATTTTCTCACAGGCGCGTGCCAACATAGCGGTGGCAATTTCAATGACATCTTCACCGCGGTCACGCAGAGGCGGCAGGTGCAGTTCCATTACGTTGAGGCGGTAATACAGATCTTCCCGGAATTCGCCCTGTGAGGAGAGTTCTTTCAGGTTGCGGTGTGTCGCAGCGACGAGGCGTACATTAACCTTCTGGCTTTGCACTGAACCGACGCGGCGGATCTCACCTTCCTGCAGAACGCGCAACAGTCGCGCCTGAGCTTCAAGAGGAAGCTCACCGATCTCATCCAGAAACAGGGTGCCGCCATCAGCAGCTTCCACCAGGCCTTGGCGTTGAGCGGTCGCACCGGTAAATGCGCCTTTCTCATGGCCGAACAGTTCGGACTCAATAAGGGTTTCAGGAATCGCCGCGCAGTTTACGGAGATCAACGGCTTGTCAGCGCGTCGGCTCTGATTGTGGATCGCCTTCGCGACCAGCTCTTTACCAGTTCCTGATTCGCCCTGAATAAGCACAGTGGCATCAGTCGGAGCGACTTTCGCAATTTTTCGGAACAACAGCTGCATTGGCTCGCAGCTGCCGATAATCCCGGTCTCAGAGGAAGGCACTGGTTCTGGCAGGTCTTCGTGGGTGTCGGTAGCGGTGTCGTCGGTATCTGTGCGCATCGCCAGGATACGCTCGACCGCCTGAATCATTTCGTCGTGATCAAAGGGTTTGGCAATGTAATCAACCGCGCCGAGCTTCATGGCATCGACGGCAGAACGCAGGCTGGCGTAGCTGGTCATGATAAGAACCGGCACTTTACCTGCGAGCTCAATAAGGTCAGTGCCATGGCCACCAGGCAGTCTCAGGTCGCTGATGATCATGTCATAGCTGGTCAGGTCGAGCGCTTTGGCGGCATCGACAGAGTCTGCTTCAGTCACTTCATGATTATGGCGAGTTAACAGGCGACGCACCGCGTTGCGGATAATAGCTTCGTCTTCTACGACCAGAATATGACTCATGAATGGTGATCCGTTAACTCAGGTTGTTCACAACGTGGAAGACTGACTGTAACACAGGTTCCGCGTCCGCTGGCCAATGGGCTGTCGATTGCGATGTGACCGTAGTGCTCTTCAATGATGCTGTAGACCAGTGATAGTCCCAGTCCTGTCCCTTTACCCACGTCTTTGGTGGTAAAAAATGGCTCAAATATATGATCGAGCGTTTCCGCCGGAATGCCGTGTCCGTCATCTATCACGCGGATTCTGACCTGTTGTTCATCCATATCGCCCTGAACCCAGATGGTGCCGCCGGCTTCGGAGGCGTCGCGTGCATTACCCAACAGGTTTACGAACACCTGTACCAGACGCTGGGCGTCCCCAAGGGTCATCAGTTCGGGCGGGCAGTCGTTAATAAAATTGATGTCCTGACTGCGCTTACTCAGCTTAAGAAGCTGGATGGCTTCGTTAATACAGTAAGTGGCGTCGACCGGCTCGTGTTCTGTGCTGTGATGTCCGGCGTGAGAGAAGTTCATCAGCGATTGCACGATTCGGGTAACACGCTTGGTCTGTTCCTGAATCTGGTCGGCCATTTCCAGTAATTCCGGGTTGTCGGTCTCGTAACGCATGCTTTGCGCCAGACAGTCGATCCCCGTGATTGGGTTGCCAATTTCGTGGGCGACGCCGGCAGCAAGACGACCGATCGACGCAAGGCGCTCACTGTGCATCAGTTCTTCTTCAAGGAGCTGAGTTTCCGTCTGGTCCTCAAGCAGAATAACGGTACCGCCGGGCTGGCTGCCGCTGGGTTGCAGTACGGCTTTGTGCATACCAAACCAGCGTGGACGACCGGCACTGTCGACCCGGTGTTTATGTTTGTGCATGGCGTGGCTGGTCAGGAAGTCAGTCAGCATCGGCCCCCATGGAGAAGGCAGACGACTGACGTGCGAGCCCGTCACTTCACGGGATTCGGTACCCGTTAGTTGCGACATGACCTGATTCCACATCAATACTTCGCCATCCGGAGCGAGTGAGCATACCCCCATAGGAAGGCGCTCAAGTGTCTGGCGGTGATAACGGCGCAGGTTATCGAGTTCACTGGCAAGACCGCCCAAGCGGCTGTGGAAACCTTCAAGGCGCTGTTCCAGCTGGAAGATGTCTTCGGTCAGCTCAACGTCTTTCTGGAAGGGCAGGTAGCGGTTCACCAGATCGTGAGCAACCGTTGGGCCCATCAGACCTGAGAGGTTGGCTTCCAGTCGGGCGCGCAGGCGGCGCAGGGCGTAAGGTCTGTCTTCGTAGGATGGAAGCTCAAGATCATCTAACGCCTGATAGACTTCGCGTTCTGCGACGTAGCGCCCCAATGACGGAGTTAATGCATTGATAACTTCATTGGTGTTTACCGCTTGCAGAGGCAGACGCGATGGGCGTGACACGTTATCAATCGAGCAGGCATCCGCTGCTGATTGCTCTTCGGCGCTGCGTTTGGTGCTCAGGCTGATAATGACAAACAGCAGGAAATTGATACCAATCGCAGTAATGGCAGATAAGTGCCAGTTGCCCTCATCAGTGGGCGGTAAGAAGAACGGAATTTCCCAGCCCAGTGCCAGCTCACAGAACGGAAGTAAAAGACCATAGATCCAGGTGACGGTGCCGACGACCAGACCAACGATAAAACCTTTGCGGTTGGACTGAGGCCAGTACAGTAAGCCAAGAATACCAGGCAGGAATTGCGAGCAGGCAACGAACCCGAGAATGCCCAACTGACTGAGGTCGAGATCAGAGCCGACGATGCGATAAAAGCCATACGCCAGTAACAGGATTACACCAATCAGTGAGCGGCGCATCCACAGCAGCCAACGATAGAAATCGTAGCGCGGTGCAGGCTTATAAACCGGCAGCACCAGATGATTGAGGAACATAGCCGCAGTCGACAGGGTGGTAACAATAATGATGCCGGATGCCGCCGCCAGACCGCCAACGAAAATCATTACGGTCAGAAATTCAGATTCCAGCGCCAGACCAATACCCAGTGCGAAGTAGGAAGGGTCACTGTCGACGTTCAGATAGTAGCCAGCCCACAGAATAGGTGGCACCGACAGGCTCATGATTAGCAGAAAGAGTGGAAAGCCCCAGCTCGCATGTTTCAGTGCGCCCGGGTTGGTATTCTCGGTGAAGGCCATATGGAACATGTGCGGCATCGCCACCGCAGCCGCAAAGAACATCAGCAGCAGGGTTCTCCATGGGCCATCTTGAAGTCTTACCTGTTCGCGTGCGAGCTGTGCCTGATTGTCTGATAACCACTGTTCCAGGCCGCCGACTTCAGGGAACACGCCAAACAGAACCACGCCGCCCAGAACGAGAATGGCGACCAGCTTCAGAACGGATTCAAAGGCAATGGCGAACACCAGCCCTTCGTGTTTCTCTCGTGGAGACACATGGCGCGCACCAAACAGAATGGCGAACAGGATCATGATGAGACAGTAGGCCAGCGCCAGATTCTCAACCGGCCATTCGCGGTTTAGCAGATAAAGCGTATCGCCGATGGCTGTGATCTGCAGCGTCAGCATCGGGATCACAACCGCCAGCATGATCAGGGAGACGGTGATCCCTGCCCACCGCGACCGGTAACGGAAGGCAAGTAAGTCAGCCAGAGAGCTTAGCTGGTAAGTCCGGGTGATCTGCAGAATCGGTTTCAGCAGAATCGGGGACATGACAAAGGCGCCGGAAATACCCATGTAGTAAGCGAGGAAGCCGTAACCGTATTGGTTGGCCAGACCGACAGAGCCGTAAAACGCCCAGGCGCTGGCGTAGACACCCAAAGACAGCACATACACCAGAGGGTGGCGTACCCAGGCGCGGGGTAGCCAATTGCGCTCGACGGCATAGGCCGCGAGAAAGAGAGAAAACAGATAGCCAACGCCGAGGAGCGCCAGCTGACCAAGGCTAAACGTCATCGTTGTCCTTCTGCTTGCTGTTAAACCAGATATAGAGAGCAATCAGAAGCGCCCAGATACCGAATGGACGATACCAGGCGGCACGGTCGTCGAGCCACCAGTCCATCATGACTGGAGAAATAAGATAGATGCCAACCAGCATCAGCAGACTGAGGCGATAATCGTACATTTAGCGCTCTGGGTGTTTGGTTGCCCAGAGGTTATCACACCAGACGCTGATTATGTGCGTTGAAATGGCCCGGGTGCAGGCATAGATTTCTCGCCTTTCAAGGACACCGGGTTCCACTGGCTGACAGCCCAGTTTAAGAGTTCGTCCGCTGGCGCACCAAACAAGGTTTGTGGTGGCGACTGGCGTAACCAGTGCAGAGCCTGCCATAAAGTTTCACTGATGCGTTGGTCCGAGAGCGGCAGAGCCAGATTCTGTTTACTCAACTTCTGGCCATTCTGTTCGACCGCCACTGGAATATGACTGTACTGCGGGACACTGAGAGACAATGCCTGTTGCAGCAGATATTGACGAACGGTGGAGTCGATCAGGTCGATACCGCGAACGACATGAGTGATTTCCTGTGCGGCGTCATCGACGACGACGGCAAGCTGATAAGACCAGAAGCCGTCGCGGCGACGAATAACAAAATCACCGATTTCATCAGCGAGGTCATAGCGGTGATCAGGCTGCAGGCCATCGTGCAGAGTAGTAACTCCGCCGGGGCAGAGGAAACGCCAGGCGAAATCATGATCGGCGGGTGCTGGGCAGACGCCCAGATGAAGTTCTCCACCAAGCTGCTTACGGGAACAGGCACAGGGAAAGGCATCGCCCTGATCACGTAGTTTATCCAGTGCCGCCTGATAGAGTTCACCACGCTGGCTCTGATAAACAATGTCACCATCCCAGTGAAGACCATAAGCATCAAGAATCCGTAGAATCTCAGAGGCTGCTGTCGGGTCTTCGCGGGGAGGGTCGAGATCTTCGATGCGGACCAACCACTGTCCATGACAGTGTCGTGCATCCAGATAGCTGGCGAGTGCGGCCAGCAGAGAGCCAAAATGAAGAGGCCCGGTCGGGGAGGGAGCAAAACGCCCGATGTAATCAGTCATAGATGTGTTCCGGCAGGCAGTTTATTGCGCTGCCCACCGGTCACTGAACTAAAGCGTCGGAGCTTATACGCCGAGTTGCTTTTCCTTGATCTCTGCAAGGGTCTTGCAGTCGATGCACAGGTCAGCAGTTGGGCGGGCTTCAAGACGACGGATACCGATCTCAACGCCACAGGCTTCGCAGTAGCCGTAGTCGTCCTTATCTATCAGATCGATGGTTTTCTCGATTTTCTTAAGTAGTTTCCGCTCGCGATCACGGGTACGCAGTTCAAGGTTGAACTCTTCTTCCTGGCTGGCACGATCATTCGGATCAGCGTAGTTGTTGAGTTCGGTCTGCATGTGCTCTTTTGTGCGGTCAACTTCTTCCATCAGCTCCTGGCGCCAGTTGCCAAGGATTTTGCGGAAGTGATCCTGTTGCGCTTCATTCATGTACTCCTCGCCTTCTTTCAGGTCGTATGGAGTAAAGTCAGACAGGGCAAATTCTTTTTTCTCTTGCGGCATTTCTCTTGTGCCTCACCTGTTCAAATAATAGTCACGCATCAGCGCTTTTCTGAGCAATGCATCAGATGCGCAAAAAATACAAGGCCGGGAAACTATCAGATAACATCGCCAGCGCCAATACTTTTATGTGTTCATTTGTGAGTTCATATCCTGCTGTGCCAACACCTAATCTGGCACAATAGCCCATAAATCTTCAAAAATTTGAGAACTATGTCATCAACTTCGAAAAGAAGTGGCGAAATTAAGCCGTTTCAGGTCATGGCTATTCTGGCAGAAGCGCAGGCTCTGCAGGCCGCAGGACATGACATTATCCACCTTGAGGTCGGTGAGCCAGATTTCACGACGCCGGAGCCTGTAACCGAAGCAGGTATTGCTGCCTTAAGAGCAGGAAAAACGGGATACACACCGGCACTTGGCCTGCCTGAGCTACGCGAAAAAATCGCGCACTATTACCAATCGCGGTTTGGCGTTACCGTGCCAGCATCCCGTGTGGTACTGACGCCCGGTGCGTCGGGGGCGTTGCTGCTACTGACGGCTGCGCGGTTGAACCCGGGTGATCAACTGATGCTGGCTGATCCGGGATACCCGTGTAACCGACATTTCGCGCGCGTGTTTGAGGCCCATGGGCAACTGATTCCGGCTGGTCCCGAGCAGAAGTATCAACTGACGTCCGACGATGTTGAACGGCATTGGCAGCCATCGACTCGCGCCGCGCTGGTGGCCAGCCCGGCAAATCCGACGGGCACCGTTCTGTCTCTGGATGAATTGTCACAGTTATCACAGGCCGTCGCTAAGCAGGGCGGTGAGCTTTGGGTTGATGAGATTTATCAGGGGCTGAATTTCGGAGCCGGTGAAGGCGGCGGAGCCGAAACCGTATTATCTGTCGCCGACGACGCTGTCGTGCTGAACAGCTTTTCCAAATTTTTCGGCATGACGGGCTGGCGCCTCGGCTGGGCTGTCGTACCTGAATCACTGGTTCCTGTGCTGGATACTCTCGCACAGAATCTGTTTCTGGCGCCACCTACACCGGCGCAATACGCTGCGTTAGCCGCTTTTTCTCCCGAGGTCATGGCGACATTAGAAGAGCGCCGTCAGATACTGCACGAGCGCCGCGATTATCTGCTGAGTGTATTGCCTGAGCTTGGTTTCAAGGTGCCAGT
Source organism: Thalassolituus sp. UBA2590 (assembly GCF_002339775.1). Classification (NCBI taxonomy): domain Bacteria; kingdom Pseudomonadati; phylum Pseudomonadota; class Gammaproteobacteria; order Oceanospirillales; family Oceanospirillaceae; genus Thalassolituus; species Thalassolituus sp. UBA2590. Next base: position 2,967 of record NZ_DDKU01000170.1, on the reverse strand, counting down.
GGTCCCGGAAGGAGCATTCTACGTCTATGCGGATGCCAGTCGTTTTACCGATGACAGTCTGGCCTTCTGTGCGCGGCTTCTGCGTGAAACGGGGGTTGCCATCACGCCGGGCGTGGACTTTGGCGAGCATCGTGCTGGCGAGCATGTGCGCTTCGCTTTCACGACCCGTATTGAGCGCTTACAGGAAGCGATAGGGCGCCTTGCTGATTGGTTGCCAGAATACGTTGCTGAACAGGGTGGTCGATAATGCAGTACGAATTACCTCTGATCGAAGGCACTCTGATTAAGCGTTATAAGCGCTTTCTTGCCGATATCCGTTTGCAGGACGGCTCCGAGATTACAGTGCATTGCCCGAACACAGGTTCGATGAAACGCTGCGCTGAGCCGGGGAGTAAAGTCTGGATTTCGGACAGTGCGAACCCGAAGCGCAAATACCGCTATACCTGGGAATGGGTCGAAGTGGATGGAAAGTACCGTGTTTGCGTGAACACCTCCCGTCCTAATCAGATCATTGGTGAGGCACTCGAGGCCAGAGCGATAGAAAGCCTTACTGATTATGAATCACTGCAGCGGGAGCCCAAAGTCGAGGATGGCCGCCTCGATTTCTGTCAGCGTCTGGACGACGGTCGTCGGTGCTGGATTGAAGTGAAAAGTGTCACTCTGCTCGAAGAAGACAATGGTCTTGGCTGTTTTCCGGACGCAGTAACCGACCGCGGACGTAAGCACTTGCTTCGTCTGCAGGCCCTGAAAGAAGAAGGTGATAGGGCGGTGCTGCTGTTTTGTGTTCCTCACGAAGGTATTCGTGAAGTGACCGTGGCAGAGCATATTGACCCCAGGTACGCAGAGGCTTTGCGTGCAGTGATGGCTGCCGGGGTTGAAGTGATGGCGGCGAAGGTCAGCTTTGCCGACGACGATTCAGGACTTGAGGTCAGTGGCTTATTGCCGGTAGTGCTCTGACAGTACTTTGAGAGCAATTTGAGAGCACTCTGATGTTTTTGAGATTGCCGGTCAGAGTTCTATCCAGATATCGTGATCGCGCACTTCGCAAGGAAGTGGCGTGAGCGACTGGCCGGTGCAGGGGCCAGAGATACAGTAACCGCTTTCTATCAGAAACAGTGCACCGTGCATGGCGCACTGAATCAGCCTGCCATCCGAATCCAGAAACTGATCCGGCATCCACTCAAGGTTTACGCCCAGATGCGGGCAATGATTACGGTAGGCGTAAAGACTGCCCTGTTGGCGGACGATAAAAAAGGAATGTCCGTCGAGTTCGAATCCACGGGACTGACCTTCTTGCAGGTCGGAATCTTTGCAGATGGCTGGCACGGTGCGTCCTGTTACTTCTCTTGGTCTTTAAGCATACCGCAAAGGGTAACGCCCTGCGGGTTATGAATACTGGACGTCTATTCTAGCAAGCGGGCAAAAAAACGCCCCTCGACTCTTCGTGAAAAGATAGAGGGGCAAAGCAACCGTGATTAGCCTGGCCTCTCGGCCAGTGATGAGAGAGATCATCATTCAGACCATGTCAGAATGCTGAACATCGTTGGTGATGAGCCAGCGACAGGATTCATATTAGGGAAGATTCTAAATGCAGTCAATAATAATTATCATTTAGTTTTGTAAAGAGTATGTCAAAGGTCGTCTTTCTGAATGGAGAGCGGCTTTCAGTGTTGCTCCAGTACCTGCTGATTCATCATACTGATGCGTCGGGCAAGGTTTTCAATCAGGTTAACCGCAGCCTGAGGTTGCGCTTCGATTAATACGGTGAAGTCCTGCTGCGGCACTGCCATCACAGTACACGCCGTGGAGGCGATGATGGACGCCGAACGTTTTTCGCCAGTAAATACTGCCATGGCGCCAAAAACTTCATCTTCACCCAGTTCACCGACAGACACCCCATCCACGATCACATCAGCATTGCCACTGATGATGGTATACACCATATCGGCGTCGTCGCCTTGTTGAATGATAGTGTCACCCGCTGAAAAGTTCAGGAATCCGGCCACGGGCTTGAGTTGCTCTTTCGACAGAGCGCCAAGACGTTCGGTCAATAACGAATTGAGGGTGACCAGGTAATGGCTCCAGCAGTGCTGACGTCGCTTGTCGTTGTAGATGTGTAGCAGGAAATCGTCACGGTTAATCGGTTGCAGTTCGACATAGCCGTCAGTCGTCAGTGTCGGTGATGGCAGGTGGAACGATTGACTGATTCCGATCAGGTCCCCTTCTTCACAGGAAAACAGGGTATTCTCGTTGCTGCAGATATTGATGATGCCATCTTTGACAAGGAACAGAGTGTCTTCGTCAAAGTGCTCATAGAGGTCGTCCACAGACTCGAAAGTGACAGCATTCTGCGAGTAAGCGAAGCCTTGCAGCATCTCTCGTGCGAGCTGCTGTAGCCGGGGGGAGTTCGCTTCGAATCCTGTCGCGGGTTCAGTTCCATTCTGATACATGGTGCCTCTCTTGCTTCTGTGAGCAATTCGTTAATGACACTACTTTACCCGATTCGGCTGAGATGTAAGCAGCCTCAGTCGCTCAGTGATAACTGAGTCACATATTGCTACTGTGGCGCAGACGTGTCCCCATAGTGACGGATAAACGAATCTCTTCTGCACTGAGTTCGGGCGGAAAATAGCAGCCACTGATTTTTGCGTCAGCGAGGCTGGCTCCACCTAACTGGCACCCTCGGAAGTCAATTCCACGCAGATCCGAGCCGCGAAAATACGTATCCGTGAGGTCCATGCCTGATACATTGAGCTTGCGCAGATCCAGACCTCGAAGATCACACCCGGTAAGGTCACAGGATTGCCCGGACTCGCGCGCCTGATTAAAGCCTTCGACGTTATCGTCGCGCAGCATCAGATACATTGGGTCCTGACTGATTTGAGGTGTGGTCATGCAGTGACTCCTGAAATACACTTTGATGCTCTCATTATAGGCACTGGTTCCGACATTGCTTTCCACACCGCT
>NZ_DDKU01000124.1:0-7670 GCF_002339775.1 Thalassolituus sp. UBA2590 | reverse complement strand
CAGCTCCCGGTCCAGCTCAAGCATCATCGCCTTACGGTCGTCTTCACTGATGTCCATCGCCTCCACATCAGCTACCCGCTCTTTATAGAGCCTCAGGTTTTCCTGAGCCTGCAGTTTACCGGGGGTTGCCGCTTCAGCCTGAGCATTACGAATAGCTGGATATAACAGCACCAGCAGAAGTACAACCAACAGGCCGATCAGACCAGTAATCATTTGTTTTCCTCATCGAGACTGGATTTCAACGCTTCGAGGCGGGCTCGCTCTTCGGCAGACAACTCGGCAACGGGCTGAACCTGCTGGCGTCGCAACAGTGCCAGCAACAGAATTCCGAAGAGTAAAAGAAGTGCTGGGCCTCCCCACAAGAGCAGAGTATCCAACCGGAATGGTGGCTTATAACGAACGAAATCACCGTAGCGATCAACCAGATAAGTCACGACTTCATCGTCAGACTTACCTTCCTGCATCAGCTCATACACCTTGTCCCGGAGATCCGCAGCGACCGGCGCATTGGAATCGGCCAGGTTCTGGTTCTGACACTTAGGGCAACGCAGATCTTCTGCAAGCTGCTCAAACCGTGCTGCATCTTCCGGGTCCTGAAACGGATACTTGTGCCCATCAATCACCGACCATGAAGGCAATGCAATCAGGCACAACAACCAAAGACAGTGTTTCATTGCATCTCTCCGAATTGTTTACCCAGAGATTCCCAGACCACAGGGTTCAGGTCGCCAATGTGCTTACCGCGGATAATGCCTTCTGAATCAATCAGAAAGGTTTCAGGAGCGCCATACACGCCCAGCTCGAGGCCAAGCTTTCCCTGAGGATCAGACAGGTTGTATGCATAGGGATTGCCGTAAGCCTTGAGCCAGTCCCGTGCTTTCATCACATCATCCTTGTAATTAATTCCGATGATGCGGATGCCCTGCTCTGCCAGCTCATTCAGAAAGGCGTGCTCGGCTTTGCATGTCGGGCACCAGGTTGCCCACACATTCACCAGGGCCGGTTGCCCCTGCAGATCTTTCGTTGTCAGGGTTCTGCCGTCTTCGACGACACCCAGCTCGAATTCCGGAAATGGCTTACCGATAAGCGGTGACGGCAGACTGGTTTTATCTTCGATACCCAGGCCAACCCAGAAGACCAACCCCATCAGAGCGAAGATCACCAGCGGGATAAATAGCAGCAGACGGTTCATGCCAGCTTCTCCTTTTTCTGACGACGGCGGTAACGCTTATCCAGCACGGCCATAAAGCCACCGAGCGACATAAAGATAGCGCCCAGCCATACCCAACGCATGTAAGGTTTAACCTGCAGACGCATCCCCCAGGCGTCACCTTCCAGGGCTTCACCCATAGAGATGTAAACATCACGGAACAGAGTGACGTCTATCGCAGCCTCGGTCATAACACTGCCTCGGGCGTGATAACGGCGCTTCTCGGCAGTCAGCACTTCAATCTTCTTTCCCTCTTTGTAGAGATTGAACCGCGTCGCCTGTGATGTGTAGTTAGGCCCTTCTATCGTTCCGGCTTCAGTAAATTCGAACTGATAATCACCCAGAGTTTCTACCTGCCCCGGTACCATGCGCACCGATTTATCGATACTGTAATTGGACACCATAGTGACGCCGATAATCGTCACAGCAACACCCACGTGCGCGATCACCATGCCCAGATAACTCACACCCAGTGAGGGGATTTTGCCTAAACGACCTCTCGATTTTTTCCACACATCGGCACAAGTCGCAAAGATCAGCCAGAACGAAATACCCAACCCAAGAACCACACTGCCGTTCACGGCTTCAGACAGCAGCAGCGCCAAAACAATCGCGAACACGATAGCCAGAACGCCTGCGATCCAAAGCTGGCCGCCGAGTCGACTGACACGATCGGACTTCCACCGGGTCATAGCACCCACACCCATTAATAGCGCCAGCGCCACGGTCAAAGGAACAAACATGGTATTGAACCAGGCCGCGCCTACAGACAACTTACCCAGCCCCATAAAGTCGTACACCAGCGGGTACAGTGTGCCGGTCAGTACCGCCAGAGCCATCACCACCAGCAACAGGTTGTTGACCAGCAGTGCAGTCTCCCGTGAGACAACTTCATAACGCCCCACCGAGGCGACGGTCGGCGCCTTGAGCGCATAAAGCAGTAACGAGCCGCCAACGCATATCCCTAACAAGGCAAGAATGAATACGCCGCGCTCCGGGTCGGATGCAAATGCATGCACCGACGTAAGAACGCCAGAACGCACCAGAAAAGTCCCCAACAGACTCAGAGAGAAGGCAAAAATCGCAAGCAGCACCGTCCAGCTTTTAAACAGACCACGCTTTTCTGTCACGGCAAGAGAGTGCAGTAACGCCGTAGCTACCAGCCAGGGCATAAGCGATGCATTCTCTACCGGGTCCCAGAACCACCAGCCACCCCAGCCGAGTTCGTAATAGGCCCACCAGCTTCCCAGAGCGATACCGACCGTCAGAAAAATCCAGGCAGCCGTGGTCCATGGGCGTGACCAGCGCGCCCAGGCGGCATCAAGACGGCCGCTCATAAGTGCTGCGAGTGCGAAAGCGAACGCAACCGACAGACCCACATAGCCCATATAAAGTGTTGGAGGGTGTACGATCAGACCAAAATCCTGCAGCAGCGGATTGAGGTCAGCACCGTCCTGCGGCGGGCTTGGCAGAATACGAGCAAAAGGGTTTGAAGTTTCCAGGGTGAACAGGATAAAACCCACCGATACCATACCCATGATCGACAGCACACGCGCAACCATATCCAATGGCAGTGAGCGGCTGAGTAAAGCAACGGCCACGCCCCACAGGCCCAGCATAGTGACCCATAGCAGCAGCGAGCCCTCGTGAGCCCCCCAGACAGCACTTATTTTATAAGGCGTAGGCAGCAGGCTGTTGCTGTTAGCGGCCACGTAAGCAACCGAAAAATCATCCATCACGAAACTGGTCGCAAGTAATACCAGACTGATCACCAGAAACAGCGCCTGACCCACGGCCAGTGGGCGCGCATAACCCATCAACCAGAGCTGCCCGCGGTTCACACCGAACAGTGGAACGATGACCTGCAGGACGGCCATAATGAATGCCAGTATCAGTGCAAATTGCCCGATCTCCGGCAGATGAAGCATTGCGGTATTCAGCATCAGTAGCTTGCCTCCTTGGCCGCCGCTTCCATCTGAGCTTTACCGTCCTGATGGGCCTGCTCCAGCGCTGCCTGAACCTCAGGCGGCATGTAATTTTCATCGTGTTTCGCCAGGACTTCTGAAGCGACAAACAGTCCTTCTGTGTTCACTTCACCCAAGGCCACAATCCCCTGACCTTCACGAAACAGGTCCGGCAGGATACCGTCATAGAAAACAGGCACTTCAGACTGACCATCGGTCACACGGAAGGTAACCCCTAGCCCCTGCTGATCGCGTTCAACGCTTCCTTCAACGACCAGACCACCCGCACGAATCGTGCGGCCCGGTGGCACTTCGCCGTTAGCAATCTGTGTCGGCGTCTGAAACAGGTTGATGTTCTGTGAAAGTGAGTACATGGCTAGTCCGACCGCAGATGCTACAGCCAGAACCAGAAACAGAATCAGATGCAGACGTTTTTTACGCTGAGGGTGCATTACGCTTCTCCCGACGCAGACGCTGGGCCTGCTCTTTCAGTAAACGACGGCGATGCAGAATCGGCTGCATCACAACAAAGGCGATGATCACGGCGGTCAGTCCGTACGAAAGCCAGACATAAAAGCCGTGTTTTCCCATCGCAATAAATTCAGCTAACGAAGAAAATTCCATCAGGACTCCAGAATCTTTCGAACCCACTGGCGTTTACGCTCATGCCAGAGGATTTCGTTACGTGTACGCAAAATGACGACCAGTGCGAAAAACAGATAAGTACTGACAATCATGATCAGCAGTGGCCAGAGCATATCCGGGTGCATGGACGGTTTCTCGGTCAACTTCAGAGTGGCTGGCTGATGCAGCGTATTCCACCACTCCACCGAATACTTAATGATCGGAATATTCACCAGACCGACCAGCGCGAGAATAGCCCCCGCCTTGTACGATGCTTCCTCTGACTCCATCGCCTGCTGCAGCGCCATTACGCCGAAATAAAGAAACAACAGCATCAACATAGACGTCAGGCGCGCATCCCAGACCCACCAGGTGCCCCAGGTCGGTTTACCCCAGATAGCCCCCGTCAGCAGCGCGATCAGGCAGAATGCCGCACCGACAGGCGCAATCACCTTCGCCACCCAGGCGGCCATTTTCATACGCCAGATCAGGTACACAGCACCGGCAACCGCCATCATCATATAGGCACTCTGAGCCAGCAAAGCCGCAGGAACATGGATGTAGATAATTCTGAAACTATCGCCTTGCTGATAATCTGCAGGCGCATACAGCAAACCAAGCACCAGACCCACGATCGCCGAGCCACCTGCCGCTAACGCTAACCAGAAGATCCAGCGCTCGGTCATTTCATAGAACCACTTCGGTGATCCGAGTCGATGATAGAGTCGTACAAGCCACTGCCACATATTCAGTTACCGCGATAAATTCAGTTTTAAGGCTGCACCAGCAGCAAAAGGGGTTAATGCCAGTGCCAGCGCTAACATGGCGCCCAACATAGCGACCTGGCCATTGTAAGCCATTCCGATCCCTGCGTGATAAACCGCACTGGCAGCAAAGATCAGCACAGGGACGTACAGAGGCAGAATCAACAGCGTCAATAACAGACCGCCGCTTCTCAGACTGGCAGTCAGCGCGGCCCCGACGGCGCCCAGCAGACTCAGAACTGGGGTCCCCACGGCCAGGCTGATAAATAAAGCGAAATAGGCGTGTTCCGGCAGATGCAGCATCACACCTAATAAGGGCGACATCAGAGTCAGAGGCAGGCCGCTGATGCACCAGTGCACCAAGGCTTTTCCCAGCGACATCGCATACAGAGACTCCCCCGATGCCAGCCATTGCTCCAGTGAACCGTCTTCAACATCGGCACGATACAGGGAGTCTAACGACAACAGCGTCGCCAACAAGGCGGCTACCCAGATCACGCCGCCCGCGATTTTTGAGAGAAACTCAGGATTCGGGTCGACCGCCATCGGAAACAAAGCCGCGACCATCAGGAAAAACATCAGCGGGTTTGCCCACTCACCAGGGTTTCTGGCAGCCAGCAAGAGGTCTCGACGAACCGTAGCCCGAACCAGGCTCATGCGACACCTCCGAGCTCTATCCGGCGTAATCCCGGAATACCCTCCAGCGCGTGATGGCTGGTGATGATCACAGCACCACCGTTCGATACGTGAGACTGCAGTTCGCGCTCAAGCCATGAAACACCGTCCTTATCCAGAGCGGTAAAAGGTTCGTCCAATATCCAGAGTGGGGCCTTGCTGACTTTTAAACGTGCGAGCGCAACACGGCGTTGCTGACCGGCCGAGAGTTGCAGGCAGGGAGTATGCTCGTAACCCGCCAACGCGACCTGTTCGAGAGCGTCCCAGAGTTCCTCTTCCGATGCTTTATCCTGCGCGGTCAACCAACGTAGATTCTCGAGTGCGGTCAGGGATTTTTTTACCGCGGACAGATGTCCCATATACAAGCGGTGATGGGCATACTCAGAGTACACCGTCGTCATAGGCGCATTGTGCCAGAGCAGTTGCCCATTGAAATCGCGGTTCAGCCCGGCCAGCAACCTCAGTAACGTCGTTTTACCGGCACCATTAGGACCTGCCAGCTGGATCAGCTCACCATCTGAGATACTCAGCGACAGCCCTTCGAAAAGGACACGGTCATCACGCTCGCAATAGAGTTCGCTCGCGCTGAGTAATGTTTGCTGGGCGCCCTGCTGTGGCGTCATCAGAACCTCGATTTCCGGGCCATACTATGGCCAAATAAGTGAAGCGCCAGCGAGTCATCAATAAATCTGGCGCACGCATTATACCGAAAAAGCCAACGACAACGCTGAGCCAGCGCAATAAAGATTTGTCAATCTGCGCCGATAAGGTGAACTATGAAAACACCTGATATGCCCCTGATACAGAGCGCGCTGACAAAGGCTGTACGCAGCGAAACGTCAGGGGCTTCTTCTGCGCGCTCATCGTCAGCTGCTTCGTCGGGCCCTTCCGCGAAATCAGACGTCGAGTTTTCAGCCACAGTGACAGCGAGTCGGCGTACTCCTGAGCCCCCAACATCCGGTCGCCAGACGAGCGCTGACGTCACTGATAGCGCGAAGAATAACGTCAGAGAAAACGGCCCACGCGACAGAAACGCCTCAAGCCCAAATAACTGGCAGATCACAGTCACCTCTCAAGGGAAGTCGCTGAACCTTCAGAGCTCGCATCCCTTACCGGTAGGCGCCGAAGTATCATTGCGAGTGACCGAACAAACACCGCCCAGTGTCGTAATTACAGACATTAAACTTCCACAGAGTCAGGTGTCACAGACATCGGCTAACCCTACCGCTCAGGCCTCCGGGAATACTTCACTGGCCTCACAGTTACAGTCGATGGCGCAACAGCTGCAATTAACCGCCGCGCTCCAGCTCGCCAGAGCTAACAATGGTATAACCACTTCCTCTGCCAGTCTGCAGCAGAACCCAACATCTGTCTCTGGCGCAGGCGCTACAACCTCTTCCGCAGCAGCGTTGCCAGATACGATAAAAGCCTTACTCATGGCTCGTGCTGGCTGGTCACAAGGGAGTTCACTACCGACAGGATCAGTGGCGACATCGTCAGGACAACCTCCAACCCAGGCTGCCTCAGTATCTAGCGGGTATTCAGTCGGTAGCAGTGCTGGACTGCAAGGCCCTTCTGTCGCAACAACCTCTACCCCCGACTACAGTGCCGTTCTGCGTGCTGTGTTAAATGACCTGACATCTGCCGGAGCTAACAGAAATAGCCAGCCCAACCTGTTGCAACCGACCGAGGCGTTAGTCAGAAACCTGCCCGATGCGGCGCAACTCAGTTCACCATCAGGCCTTCACAAAGCCATATCCAATAGCCCACTGAATTACGAGAGCCAGTTATTTCGTCTTGCTGCGACACCGCATGGCAGTGCTTCTGCGTCCGGTGAGTCTGCATCCTCCCCGACAACCGTCGCTTCTGTTTTTAAGACGCTCTGGAACAAGGCCGCGGCACACGCTGGTGCTCCGGCAAGTTCAACGGCCAGCTCCGCGGCGAGCGGCGCATCAGAGTCTTTACGTCAGTCCGTCAGCACCGACAACTCTGCGATCACCAGGCCATCGCTGCTCTCTGCGATTGAAACACTGCAGAAGCAACTGTCTTCTGACAGCCCGGCTAATTCTGAGACAAGTGCCGCCCAGCTGGCCGCTCTGCTAAGTAGCTCACCGGCCAGTTCAACCGCCAGTTCAATACTGCAAAGCTCGCCGATCATTCCCGGCGATAACCTCAAAGGATTACTCCTGTTTATATTGGGACGGAGTCAGAACCACCCAGCCGCCACGTCAGAAGGCGCTGCAGGAAGCGCTACGATGGCAGCGGCACGATCAGGCGCCCAGACCAATCCATTGGCAGGTGCGCTCAACGAGGGGCTGCGCCCCGAAACCTTCCGTTTACTGCAGACCGCCCTGTCCCAGACCGAATCCGAGCAGGTTCGCCTGGTGCAGACACAGGATACAACTCAGTATCAGGTCCCCCTGATGTGGCGGG
>NZ_DDKU01000082.1:0-8612 GCF_002339775.1 Thalassolituus sp. UBA2590 | reverse complement strand
GGGTGAACTGGCCCTTCACGATAGCGCGGCCACCGTCCGGGCTGTAGCGGGTATCTGAGAACTCCAGAGTCTCGCCGCTGAATGCCTTGAAAGCACCGCCATAAGTACGTAGCTGACGATCACGGAAAATCGTGATGAAACGCTGCTGTTCCTCAGGCGTAGCACGGCGCCAGTATTTACCCAGTGCACCCATCGCGATCTTTTCCTGGTCGATGGCAGGCAGAATGTATTCTTGTACCAGACGCTCAACCATCTGGGCGTCGCGCTCTTCAGGTTCGGTTTTCTTCAGTTCAGCAATCACGCCATTGGTGGCTTGCTCAACCACTTTCAGTGGCTTGTCGTCACTGGCGAAAGCCTGCGTTACCGCAAACATCATCAGCGTAAACAGGGAGAGTATTTTTAACACGGTTACGTCCTTATCATTTTTGGTCAGTATCTAACGATACGTCGCAGCTGCCTAGACGGATGTTCACAATTATTTGTTACATCTGTGCAACAGTGGCTGCTCAAACAGTCCTTTTGTAGACCAACAGGTTACCCTGACGTTCAAAGTTTCTTCGCAGGATGGCTTCTGATAGTGAGTCTTCACTATCGACAAACTCCAGGGTCAGTCGCTCTTCATCCGCCCATTTGCACAGAAAATGCAGCATCTGGTGCATAACACCACGACGCTGAGTAATACGACGAACGCCAGCATTTGCCAGTCTTACGTGGTCGCCATTCCGTTCTGCCAGTAACGCGCCAATGATGCGGTCGTTAAATCTACCACCAATAACCCAGCGACTCTGATTAATCCACTCGCGCAGAGGCGTATCAACGGCAAGCCCGTGGGGCTCGGTTTCGCTGCGGATTTTCTCGAAATCAGTGAAGTCGTCTTCTGTTGGATTGGTCAGGTGCTCCAGTTTTACCGGCACATCAGGCTCCTGTTCGTTGGCTTGTTCACGGTACGGTGCATCAGTCAGGCAGGATTTATTACTTTCAGAAGCTTACGGCCTACTTTCTGGTGCGCTTTGCTTTATAATGCTTTCTTTTCTGTTTTGCGAGAGTCCGGAGACAATCTCATTATGGCACGCACGGCGTCAGTAGAGCGTAACACGCTCGAAACCCAGATTACCGTTAAGATCAACCTTGATGGCACGGGTCAGGCCAAATTCGATACAGGTGTTCCATTCCTTGAACACATGATGGATCAGATCGCGCGTCATGGCCTGATTGATCTGGATATCACCTGCAAGGGCGATACTCATATCGATGACCACCACACGGTTGAGGATATCGGCATCACTCTGGGGCAGGCGTTCGCACAGGCGATCGGTGATAAAAAAGGCATCGTCCGCTACGGTCACTCGTATGTACCGCTGGACGAAGCACTGTCACGTGTTGTGATCGACTTCTCTGGCCGTCCGGGTCTGGATATGAAGGTCGACTTTACCCGTGCTGCGATCGGCCGTCTGGATACTCAGTTATTCTGGGAGTTCTTTCAGGGCTTCGTGAATCACGCCAAAGTCACGCTCCACATTGATAACCTCAAAGGCTTCAATGCGCACCACCAGGCAGAGACGATCTTCAAAGCGTTCGGTCGGGCATTGCGTATGGCGGTTGAGCAGGACCCTCGTATGGCTGGCGTGACACCATCGACCAAGGGCAGTCTGTAAGAGGTCGGAACAGTGACAGTTAACAGTAAGATTTGTGCCGTTATTGATTACGGCATGGGCAATCTGCACTCCGCTCACGGTGCTCTTCAGAGTGTGGCTCCAGATACTCAGGTACTGGTTACCGGTGACCCAGAGGTGATCCTCAGAGCTGACCATGTGGTATTGCCCGGTGTCGGTGCTATCCGTGACTGTATGGCTGAGATTTATGCTCAGGGTATTGATGCTGTTGTGCGTGAAGTTGCGGCGTCGAAGCCTTTGCTCGGTATCTGTGTTGGTCTGCAGGCCATGATGGAGCGCAGCGAAGAAAACGGCGGTGTTGACGGTCTTGGGCTGTTCCGCGGTCAGGTTAAGTACTTTGGCGATGACCTGAGAGAAAACGGTGAGCGCCTGAAAGTACCCCACATGGGCTGGAACACAGTAAGTCAGGGAAAACACCCACTCTGGAATGGCATTGCTGACGATACCCGTTTCTACTTTGTTCACTCATACCATGTAAAAGCAGAGAATGAGGAACAGGTGAAAGGCCGCGGCCACTATGGTGTCGATTTTGCCGCTGCCATGGGGCAGGACAATGTCTTCGCCGTCCAGTTTCACCCCGAAAAAAGCCACAATGCGGGTCTCGCATTACTCAAGAACTTCCTGAACTGGGATGGTCAGGCCTGATCTGGCCGCCCGGTTATTGATTCAAATTTAAGGTTACTCTTTTAAGGTTACTCTCATGCTCGTTATTCCTGCTATTGATCTCAAAGATGGCCAGTGCGTTCGCCTCCGTCAGGGCCGTATGGATGATTCCACCGTGTTTGGTGATGATCCTGTGTCTATGGCAAAGCGCTGGGTTGATGCGGGCTGTCGTCGTCTACACCTCGTTGATCTGAACGGTGCGTTTGCCGGTGAGCCAGTGAATGGTGAAGCCGTGACCTCAATTGCTAAAGCCTTTCCGGACCTGCCGATTCAGATCGGTGGCGGTATCCGTTCGCTGGAAACCATTGAGCACTACATCAAAGCGGGCGTGAACTACGTCATCATTGGTACGAAAGCGGTTAAAGAACCTTCGTTCGTCAAAGAAGCCTGTGATGCGTTCCCGGGCCACGTGATTGTCGGCCTGGATGCTCAGGATGGTTTCGTTGCAACTGACGGTTGGGCTGAAGTCTCTGAAGTAAAAGCCGTCGATCTGGCGAAGCAGTTCCGCAACGATGGCGTATCAGCAATTGTGTACACCGACATCGCTCGTGACGGCATGATGCAGGGCGTGAACGTTGAAGCGACCGTTCAGTTAGCTGAAGAAGGTGGTATTCCTGTGATTGCATCAGGTGGTGTCACCAACATCGAAGATATCCGTCAGCTGTCTAAGGTAGCTTCCCGCGGTATTCTGGGTGCGATCACTGGCCGTGCAATCTATGAAGGCACGCTGGACGTTGCTGAAGCTCAGACTCTTTCAGACGAACTCACAGGTAAATAATCATGGCTCTGGCGAAGCGCATTATTCCGTGTCTGGATGTTGATAAAGGTCGCGTTGTAAAAGGCGTCAACTTCGTGGGTATCCGCGATGCGGGTGATCCGGTCGAAATTGCTAAGCGCTATAACGATCAGGGCGCGGATGAAATTACCTTTCTCGATATTACCGCCAGCCACGAAGAGCGTGAAACCACAGTTCACATGGTTGAAGCGATCGCCGAGCAGGTGTTTATTCCCCTGACCGTTGGTGGTGGTATTCGTGAGATTGCCGACATCCGCAACATGCTCAATGCCGGTGCCGACAAAGTATCGATTAACTCGGCTGCAGTTTATAACCCGGACTTTGTGCGCGCAGCGGCAGACAAGTTCGGCTCGCAATGCATTGTGGTTGCGATTGATGCTAAACAGGTTGACGACCACTGGGAGATTTTCACTCACGGTGGCCGTAAACCCACCGGCATTAATGCGGTGGAGTGGGCCGTAAAAATGGCTGATTTTGGTGCTGGTGAAATCCTGCTGACCAGTATGGATCGTGATGGTGTTAAAACAGGCTTTGATCTGGGCGTCACCAAAGCCATCTCGGATGCGGTTAATATCCCGGTCATTGCGTCAGGCGGTGTGGGTAACCTTGATCACCTGGTCGATGGTGTAAAACTTGGTGGAGCTGACGCCGTTCTAGCGGCGAGTATTTTCCACTTCGGTGAATATACGGTCCAGCAGGCAAAAGAGCACATGGCTGCCGCTGGCATCGAAATGCGCCTCTAATTAAATCTGTCTTTATTTGTCACTCTTCGGTGGCCTGACTGGCCATCGAATTTCTGTCGATCTCCACAAAAGCGTCTACTATGAAGGCAGAGCTGTTCTTCTTTATCTGAGAAACAGCAGACTTTCTAACTGAACTCTGCCCGCAGGCTGAGAGTGGCGCAATGACTCAATTTCAATCCGTGAAGTGGAAGATACTCACACCTATGATCCTGGTTTTCCTGCTGATCATGGTATTTATCAACCTGTATTCCTCACATCAACAGAAAGCGCGTCTTCTGGAGACTACCGAGCAGCATCTGAATCAGGTGCTCGACAATTATCTTGATGGCATCAATATGCTGATGCTGACCGGCAGCATGGCAAGCCGGGATACTCTGCGAGATAAGTTTGCTCAGCAAGATGGCATCGAAGAGGTGCGCGTATTGCGTGCCGACGCCGTAAACAAGCTATTCGGCCCGGGGTTTCCGAGCGAGAAACCTCAGGACGAATACGATCGCCGTGCACTGAATGGCGAAGCCGTGTCATTCGTTGAAACCGTAGATGGCGAACGGAAACTCACGGTTATTGAACCTTATATCGCGGTAGAGAACCGCCACGGCACTAATTGCCTCGGTTGTCATCAGGTTGCCGAGGGAACCGTGCTTGGTGCGGGGCGGATTACATACTCTCTCGCGGAGGAAGACAGCCAGGTGCTGGGAGATCTTATCAATAGCAGCCTGATGAACGCGGTTCTTATGATTGCCGGACTTTCCGGTATTTATTTTGTGATTTATCGCATCGTGATTCAGCCACTGCGTCGCCTGGAAAAAACGATGGGGCAGATAGGTACGAACTCTGACCTGACCCTGCGTGTAAACCTCGGCACCAATGATGAATTCAGCCGGGTAGAAGAAGCGACCAACTGCATGCTGAATAGCTTTCAGCCGGCGATCAGTGATTTATCTCATACCATGTCTGAGCTGTCTGGAGTGTCGGGAGAACTGGCATTAATTACCCGTGAAACGCGGGATGGAATGGGTGAGCAGCAGCGCGAGAGTAAAGACCTGCTGGTGGCAGTAGAAGAGCTGTCAGACGCTGCAGGGCGAGTGAACGAAAGTGCGGTAAATGCTGAAACAGCGGCCGTATCGGCGAAAGAGAATGCCGAGGGCGGTAGCGAAGTCGTTGTTCAGGTGACAGGCACGATTCAGGAGCTCGCGGCAGAAGTTGAGAACGCCGTGACGGTTGTACGGCAACTTGCTGAAGATACGCAGGGGATTGGTCACGTTGCGAAATCGATCAATGAAATCGCTGAACAGACGAACCTGCTTGCTCTTAATGCGGCGATTGAGGCTGCGAGAGCAGGTGAGCAGGGGCGTGGTTTTGCCGTGGTCGCTGACGAAGTCCGTAGTCTGGCAATCCGGACTCAGGATTCAACCAAAGAGATTAACGACATCATTGAGCGTCTGGTCAGTGTTTCTGAGAAAGCCGTTCAGGTGATGGATGCCAGTAAAGACCGTGCGCAGCAGGGTGTTCAGGATACAGAGCGTGCCCGCGAAGCACTTCAACAGATTGCAACAGGTGTTGAGAATATTCGCTCAATGAACAGCAGAATTTCTGCAGCGGCGGATAATCAGAACAATGTGGTCTCAAGAATTAACGAGAACATCCGTGTAATCAGTCAGGCTTCTGAGCAAACCCTGAGTGCCTCAGGGAGAACCTTTGAGCACAGTAACGACCTTGGTCAGATAGTGCAGCGGTTACGGGAAATTGTCGAGCGCTTCAGGGTGTGAAGCATGTTTGCTGATAATAAAAATGGCCGCAATCGCGGCCATTTTAATTTTCGAGTGTTATTTCTTAACAGCGAGTTCTACACGGCGGTTCTGTGCACGACCTTCAGCAGTATCGTTGGTCGCAACAGGGTCCGCTTCGCCATAGCCTTTTGCGCTCAGTTTCTCTGCACTGACGCCTTTCTCTACCAGGTACGAACGGACTGATTGTGCGCGGTCTTCGCTGATTTTCTGGTTCAGTGCATCGCTACCACGACTGTCGGTATAAGCCTGAATTTCGATCATCAGATCAGGATAGCGCTTCAGTTCTTTAGCAACATCATCAAGAATAGCTTCACTGTTTTCAGTCAGTTGTGCAGAGCCTGTTTCGAAGAAAACACCCTGAAGCTTGCCGTCGAAGCTCGGGCAACCGTCACTGTCGACCATAGTACCTTTGGGTGTATCTGAGCACTTATCTTTGCGATCAGGAACGCCGTCTTTATCGGTATCCAGCTTCGCAGCAATACGGGCTTTTTCAGCGGCCAGTTCGGCGGCACGGCGAGCGTCTTCCTCGGCTTTCGCGCGTTCTGCTGCTGCAGCTGCGTGTGCAGCTTCAACGTCGTTGGTCATATTATTTGCAGCTTCGTCGCGTGATGATGTCACGCTGTTGCCGCCGAAGCGCATGCCGGCTTCCAGCACATAGTTATTGTGCTCAATGTCTTCATTTACCATATCGTCGTAACGATATTCGGCACGGGCGAAGAAGGTATCTGTCGCCGCCAGTTGCAGACCTGCGCCAACACTCACCAGAGCGTTCTCTTGAGCAAAATCGTTCAGCTCTGCCTTGCCATAGCCAAGACCAGCGCTCACGTATGGCTGAATCATATCGTCACCGAAAAAATGCAGACCACTGACGCGAGCCTGCTGAACATCAGCACGGCCGTCAACCTGATCTGGAGAAGGCTGTACGATACTGAGTTCAACCGCGGTGTCGTTGTTCAGTATATAACCGGCTGAGAGTTCCAGGTCGTAGCTGTGCTTGATGTAATCATCGAAGTATTCGTTGGTGACCTCGTGGTCGGTGTGGGCACCACCAAAAGTCACGTAATAAGGGTTTTCGGCCAGTGCAGTAACGCTGATCGAAGAAATGATTGTAGCGAGTAAAGTGCGTTTCACGGGTAGTTCATCCATATTATAAATTGATACAGCCTGTATAGGGTGGCCGTGCTTAAATGGACTGGGCGTTGGTGAAACAGTTCAAAAAAAAATAAAAAATTCATAAAAAAACCCGAAGATGGATTTCGGGCTTTCAGGTGTTATAAAATCTGAGAAAAATTCCTGTTGATTACAGGTCTTGAAGGATTTCAGCCTTCTTCTGAGAGTATTCCTTCTCTGTAATCAGCTCGTCATCTCTGAGGTTCTGAAGGATCTCCAGGCGTTCTTTTATCGACTTCTTCTCTGCTTTTCTGGCCTTAGCTTGATTGGCGGCTACAGGCTTCTCTTGTTGCAGGCAGTCGTACAACTCTGCTTCCAGGCTGACTTTGTTTACCGTCTTGATGCCGCCAGCCAGAGTCGGCTTACGGAAGCGGGATTCGCTACTGTCGAGGATAAGAATACTGTCGGCCCTGACTTCAAGGGCTTCTTTTCTAAGCTTTTCGGTGCACTTTTCTTCCGTACTGCTACTGCAGGATTCTTCTTTTACTAATAAGCACTGCTGCGCTTTTTGGGCGTCTATGATTCGAACTTCAGCCGCCTGAACTACGCTGGCGGCGGATAAAAAAAGTAAGGAAAACAGAAGTGGCGATGTCTTCATGGGATTCATTTCTCGTCATGTAAATAAATTCGGACCAATAAAAAGGCCGGTAAAAACCGGCCTTTCTAACATCAGTCGTCGAGCATAGCTTTGTCGCGGACGGCACCCTTATCGGCGCTGGTGGCGAACTTGGCGTAGGCTTTCAATGCCGTGGTCACTTTACGTGGGCGTTCCTCGGCAGGTTTCCAACCTTTCTTATCCTGCTCATGGCGACGGTGAGACAGCTCTTCAGCGGTCAGGTCGACATTGATCGAACGGTTCGGGATATCGATGTTGATGATATCGCCGTCTTTCAGCAGGCCAATGGCACCGCCCGATGCGGCTTCTGGTGAACAGTGGCCAATCGACAGACCAGAGGTGCCGCCAGAGAAGCGACCGTCGGTCAGCAGGGCACATTCTTTACCCAGGCCTTTCGACTTGAGGTAAGAGGTTGGGTACAGCATTTCCTGCATGCCCGGGCCGCCTTTCGGGCCTTCGTAGCGGATGATGACAATATCACCGGCAACGATTTCGTCGTTCAGAATGCCGGTGACGGCGTCGTCCTGACTTTCGAAGATGCGTGCACGGCCCTGGAATACATGGATCGATTCATCCACACCAGCTGTTTTAACCACACAGCCATCAAGGGCGATGTTGCCATACAGAACGGCTAAGCCACCTTCCTGTGAGTAGGCGTTTTCAATACTGCGGATACAACCGTTTTCGCGGTCGCCGTCCAGCGTCGGCCAGCGAGTGCTCTGGCTGAATGCTGTCTGAGTCGGGATACCCGCAGGGCCAGCTTTGTAGAACTGCACGACCTCTTCGCTTGGGCTGCGCATGATGTCCCACTTATCCAGCGCTTCTTTCATGGTGGCGCTGTGTACGGTTGGCAGGTCATTGTGCAGCAGGCCAGCGCGATCAATTTCACCCAGGATACCCATGATGCCACCGGCACGGTGCACGTCTTCCATGTGGTACAGTGGCGAGTTCGGCGCCACTTTACACAGCTGAGGAACAACACGTGACAGACGGTCGATGTCTTTCAGGTCGAAGTCGACTTCGGCTTCCTGAGCAGCGGCCAGCAGGTGGAGGATAGTATTGGTTGAGCCGCCCATGACGATATCGAGGGTCATGGCGTTTTCAAACGCTTTGAAATTGGCGATAGAGCGGGGCAGTACAGACTCATCGTCCTGCTCGTAG
>NZ_DDKU01000145.1:0-8463 GCF_002339775.1 Thalassolituus sp. UBA2590 | reverse complement strand
TGCCCCGTGGTCAGCTTTCTCGGCACATTACGATTTGTGCACAAAAGCTTCATCTCGAGGTTCTGATTTTTCACCTGATGCGGATTAAAATTCATATCCACAAGACTGATATCGACCTCAGATGCCAGTTCATTGCGATGGTCGCCTTCAAGCACCTCGCGGCGATGCGTTAGCCAGAACGCAGGTTTAGCATCGGTGTTACGGCTGTGGTTCATGCCATAAAACGGACGGTATGGAGTGTAATAGCCATCACTGTCGGTCGCGCCAACATCCGTAATGCTATACACCTCCAGACCATCGCGACGACGGGAATCCGGAACAACGGGATAACGCGACTCGGTGTGCGTTAAGGCCACAGGGTCAGCCGTCGTCTCGAATATATTCACAATCGGCGTACAGCCAAGTGCAAACATTCCGGCATTCACCTGATGCTCCAGTTCTGAGTCACTCTCACGCAGATAAAAATAGACGTTGAGCGTATTGGTGTACGACTCGTTCATCGCCACATCAAGCTGAGTAAGATCAATAAACTGGAACTTCTCCTGAAACGCAAAAAACTCAGTTAATAGTCGATAACCCGCAAATGAATTCGGTGGGTACGGAAGCATCCCTTCGTCGGTACCAAAACCTACCTGTTCCAGACAATCAGAGTTAAGGAACACCGGGGCTACGTCTGACTCACCGTTAGCGACAACAACTTTAAAGCACTTGGTTAACAGCAAATCATAGAGTGGATGAACGTGCTGCAGCTGACCTTTAAGAAACAAACGAATCTTTGAAAAATCCATTTCATTCATAACCAGGTCTTCGCTCAGCGTTCTGAAAGAGACCTTAAGCACGGCAGCAGCCCCCTGCACCTCCAGGCTGCCTGGCGCAACAAAAGGCCGTGGCATTAACTGAGCTGTTTCTACTTTCAAGGGCAGCAGTTCAACCGGGTAAGAAGTCGTGAATCGACACTCTTCACCATCAGAATCTGTATCAAGCAAGGTACCTGCCGGTATCTGTACGGGCGCATCCAGGTCATCAAGTGGAGCAAACTGGGTGATCGCCATCGATGGCACTGGGCGCAGGTAGTGCGGATACAGAGTCTCCAGCATGGCATCCGTCAGTTCAGGAAAGTCATCACTCAACTTCTGCTGAATACGCGCATTCAGAAAGGCAAAGCCGGAAAGCATACGCGACACCAACGGATCATCCACAGAGTCACTGCCTAGCTTAAGGCTTTCAGCGACGGAAGGATGCTGGCGTGCAAAATCACTGGCCGATTGCTTAATAAACGCCAGTTCTTTTTCGTAATGATATAAGAGCCTGTCGCTCATAATCAGAAAATCTCCGAGACATTTACCGTCTGATTGACGGGGTTTAACGCCGATTCAAATATAATCATTTCTTGTAGCGGGTTGACGTTGAGCGTTGCCTCAACCCGGAAACGGATTGTGGGGTCTTCATTATCAATCGCCACGTCCGTCTTCACTTTGACGGAGCGAATCCGTGGCTCAAAACGCTTCACAGCTTTTTCAATCCGGCGACAGAATTCATTGCGACTATCGAACGATGTCATATTGATTGTCGATAAATCAGGCAAGCCGTAGTTGAGAACGCAGTCGTCCAAATGGCTATATCCCGCAGGCGGTGACACACAGCAGTAACGGGTATTAAACAGATTCTCGAGGTCGCGACGTATGCTCTCGCGAAGGCTGCGCACAATCTGATGACTCTGGCGAAAATCTGTGCCCTTGTTCTGTTCCAGGAAACGATCAAGCAAAGGGGCAACGAGTGGTTTATCTTTCAGTTCAGACATACATCACACCTTGCCAATATCAATCTGACTTAATGACGTCGTCAGCCTGAGCTCTGACACCAGATGGTCAACCGAGTAATGCGTTTTTAAATGCACCAGGCTTGAGTAATAACCTGGCTGCGCGGGATCTTCATCCACCACAACTCTGGCCTCACGCAATGGATAACGTGCCATCATTTCCCATGAAAGGTCGTCCCGGCCGGTCGTGTATTGATCGAGCCAGTTCTGCAAAAAACGCTCACAGGATTCGGCGGTCGTATAGGAGCCCACCTTATCCCGAACAATAACCTTGATGTACTGCGCCACCCGGGAGCCACACAATATCTGCTGCAACATAGAGCTTATACGTGCGTTCGCTGTTGCTGATTTTTTCGCATACACCTTAGGGATCTGCAGCGATGGGCAGTTATTAAACACGGCATACGGCGTCTGAAAACAGTGACACAGAGCGATCATTCCATAGTCGCTCAGTTCACGTTCTAACTGATCAGTCACAGTGACAGACGTCGACATTTTCACCATCGCGCGGGATGAATCGGTGCGATAGGCCGGCGTCGGAAACTGAGTAACCAGGCCACCACCATAATGATCCCGAGGCACGCCGCGTATATGACTGAACCAACCGACCTCAGAAAATTCCCGGATCAGTACTGTCCCAAGTGCGAAACAGGCGTTACCCCACAAGTACTTGCGGTTATCTTTTCCTGCGACGCTTTCATTAAATCGCAGACCACGGCGGGAACGGCGATTATCTCGATAAGGCTCACGCATCAGCACCTGAGGCAGAGTCAGCGCCAGGAAACGACTGTCATCGTGTTCACGCATCGAGCGCCAGCGCACGTAATCATGCGAGCGGAAAATTTCGTCGACATTGATATGCAGACCAAGGTTATCGAAATCATCCAGACCAAAAAGCTGAGGGGCCGCACTGCAGACAAACGGACAAAACGCTGCGGCGGCAGCCCGGCTGATGCCCTGCAAGGTAAACACATCATCAATGCGATGGTCTTCATAAGGCCTGTGCGCAACGTAGTAGTCACCCAGCAGAACACTGAAAGGCTCCCCACCGGGCGTACCAAACTCTTCGTTGTAGATCAGATGAAACAAGCCGCTTTGATCGAAGTCTGGCGCACGCTCCATATCACGAGCGAGATCCTTCCAGCTGACATCCAACAATCTGATTTTAGTATTTTCGGGATTAACAACGGCGTCGATCAGAAACCAGAGGCCGCGCCAGGAAGCTTCGAGCGCCTGAAAGCGCTTATTGTGCAGAACGGCATCAATCTGCTCAGAAATCAGCTCATCAATAAATGCGACTTGTTGAGCCAGCCAACGACAAGGCTCCAGACGTGACGTATCGGCGGGTGACGATAGTTCGACCCAACGGCGAAACGCCTCCACATCATCGTTTTCAGAAAGGAATGAATAAATATCCGCGAGGGGTATTTCGTCCGATGAAAGGGTTGGCGAAGGATTCTCTGACATGACAGCCATGCCTGCGGAATCGTTCAGCACGGAAAACCTCTGAAGAAGAAATTATAAAGGGGGCCTGAGGCCCCCGATATCTGCTTACTTAGGCTGCGGAATATTCGCAACCATACGCAGAGAAGTTGTCAGCTCTTCCATTTGCAGCCAAGGCTTCAGGTAAGCAACGGCGCTGTATGCACCTGGAGAACCTGGAATTTCCTTAACTTCAACGCGAGCTTCAGCCAGTGGGTACTTGGCTTTCATTTCAGCAGACGCATCTGGGTTGCCGTTAGTGTACTGGGCAATCCACTGGTTCAACCAACGCTCGCAGTTTTCTGCCTGCATGAAAGAACCTACCTTGTCACGCGCCATTACTTTCAGGTAATGAGCAATACGTGAAGTCGCCATCAGGTATGGCAGGCGAGCAGAGATAGACGCGTTTGCAGTAGCATCCGGGTCATCAAATACTTTCTGCTTCTGAGTAGACTGAGCGCCAAAGAACACAGAGTAATCTGTATTTTTGTAGTGACACAGTGGCAGGAAGCCCTGGTTAGACAGCTCAGCTTCACGACGGTCAGTGATACCCACTTCGGTAGGACACTTCTGGTCAGTATCGCCATCATCACTCTTGAAGATGTGCGTCGGCAGACCATCAACACGACCACCTTCGGCACCACGGATAGCAGTACACCAGGAGTTTTCAGAGAACGCACGCGTCAGGGTAGTACCCATCACATAAGACGCGTTCATCCAGCAGTAATCGTCGTGCTCAGTTGCTTTCGACATACCAGACTCGTCCAGATCAAACTCTTCAAAATTGAAGGCTTCAACTGGCTTAGACGCAGCGCCGTATGGTGTACGTGCAAGAACACGAGGCATAACCAGAGTGACAAAGCGTGAATCTTCGCTGTCACGGAAGCTGCGCCATTTAATGTATTCCTGAGATTCGAAAATACCGCCCAGATCACGTGGCTTAGACAGCTCAGTGAAATCGTCAAAACCGAACATGCCTGAACCAGCCGCTGAAATAAACGGACAGAAGCCAGCAGCAGCAACGTTAGACATATTGCTCAGCAGGTCGATATCTTCAGGGTGATTAGTGAACTCAAAGTCACCGATCATACAGCCGTATGGCTCACCACCAGCAGTACCGAATTCTTCTTCGTAGATTTTCTTGAAGATCTGGCTCTGATCGAACTCAACCGCTTTATCAAGGTCACGGAAAAGCTCACGCTTGCTCAGGTTAAGCATGCGGATTTTCAGAGTAGCGCCAGTTTCGCTGTTCATAACGAGGTGGTTCAGACCGCGCCATGAGCCTTCCAGCTTCTGGAATTTTTCGTCATGCAATACAGCGCTGAGCTGTTTTGACATCGCCTGATCAATCGCAGTAATTGCCTGCTTAATTGTATTGGTCAGGTTACGATCCCAGGTAACGGTACCTTTCAGAACCTGCTCGGTCAGGTTTGCCAGCAGGTCTTCAGTTTCTTCACGGCCAGTTTGCTTAGTGTAGGTAATTGCCTGTTCAAGCAGACTGACCGACTGTTCTTCCGCTTCTGCGCCTACCGCAGCTTCGACTTCAGTACTCATTACTCAGCTCCTTCTTTGCTTTCGCCAACACCCAGCTGCTGAGAAATCTCAGTGATGTTGTCAGTATTTTTCAGAATTTGTTCAAGAACCGTTTCCAGCTCTTCAGAGCGATCCGCTTTACTCAGCAGGTCACGCAGTTTGTTACGCGCGTCCAGAAGCTGCTTCAGAGGCTCAACCTGTTCTACGATAGCTTCTGGCGTAAAGTCGTCCATCTTACGGAAATCCAGATCCACAGCCATGGTGTTGCCATCGCCTGCCAGAGTGTTTTCAACCTGCAGGTTCAGCTTCGGATTAACTTTAGCCATCACTTCATTGAAGTTATCGCGATCAATCTGAACGAACTTACGCTCTTTCAGCGCTTTACGGTTTTCAGCGTTATCACCTGAGTAGTCACCCATGACACCTGCAACAAACGGCAGTTCTTTTTTAACTTCAGCGCCATTCGTTTCAACATCATATGTGATGTGTACGCGAGGCTTACGCACGCGCTTCAGCTTATTGTGGATACTTTCGGACATGAGTAACTCCTTTTCCTTTGAGTAACGGTGTTCACCGTAATTCTGTTAATTCTTACCAGCTGGTCTCAGACTTTGGTTCAGGCTCAGCTTGCGGCGCAGGCGCGGCAGCCGGAGCAGCGGCTTCTTCGCTCGCCGCCGGTGCGGCAGGCGGCGCAACATAGGTCGACTCATCTGAGCCGTCCATTTTCACGCCTGTAAACTGCGAGAACAGACCGCGAGCATTGCTGTCTGGAATCAGCTCCATCATCAACTCGGCGACCGTCATCCGGCCCCAGCTGATCAGGCGCTCAAGACCCGGCGCCAGTGGTGTATGTGGTTCGTACTGACGGAAGTACTTAGCGACCTCTTCAAGGCGCTTAAGTGCTTCTTCGCGATTGGTAATCGGCCCTGTGGTTCCATTCACTAAACGCACAACCTGCCCTCCCTGTATGGCGCTGGCGTCTGCTGCGGCATCCTCAGCGGCTGCAGCACTTTCTTCGGCTTCTACAGCAGCGCTTGCAGCATCGGCTTCATCAAGCTTCGGCTTATAGATAAAACGGGTGGTACGTACGATTTCGGCAAGCAGTTCAGTGATTTTTGAACTTGGCGGTGCTTCAGCGCCGCACTTCTCACGCAAGGTCGAACTGATGTTTTTATAGAGTTCGGCACACTCTTCAAGTGTGGTTACAAAATTCTGGCAGGTAAGCAGGTCAGTGGCGGCTATCGTATCGGTAATTTCAGCCAGACTATAACCCAGTGACGCAATTCGCTCTGATTTCTTGTCGTCATCGTCAATCTTATCAGCGTCACGAGCCTGCAAATACTGATAGTAGCTGAATGCGCCTTTGTCACCGTAAACCGTGATTTCGATATTACGCAGCGGCGCCAGAAGAGTGCCTTCACCGCCATCACCATTAAGACCAGTCAGAGGCGCAACGCGCGTTTCAATACCGTCTTCATCAGGCAATGGATACACATCGTCCCAGAAGTTATCGATAAGCTGATTAATCACTGAGAGGCCATCACGCAGACCCGAGATACCATGGCTACGGACTAAGCTTTCGAGGTACCAGGACGCCACTTCCAGATCTTTTGAGGACTCTGTCAGGATCTTACTGGCAGTACGCTGCACAATATCCCAGGGGCCTGCCACATCCACTTCATCGTCACCACCGAACATGGCCGAGCGTTCAGCGGCGCGAGCGGCATTACGGGCGTCTTTAATGGTGTAGTAATCGGACGTTGGGGAGCGGTCTTCACGAATATCAATGCCCTGCGGAGTATCTTCATTAACAGGGGCGACGAGGCTTTCGATATCGACAACTTGACCAAATGGCATGGCAGAGTCCTTTCAATTTTGGTGTTTCTGGTCCAGTAGGAAAATGATACTACACCAGCCGTAGGGTGTTAACACCCATTAAATTATGACCACTGACCCGTCAGCATGTGGGTATATTCTTCCGGAGAGGGAAAACCAGATGCGACAAAAGATACCGACGGCGTATTTTCATTCGCACTCATTCCCCAAAGGCTGACACTGCCGGGCACGGGCTGCGTCATGCTATGCAGAGAACCAAATTCAGGATTGGCACCTCCCACAGAAACCTGGCTGCCCGAAGCGCTTACAAAGCAATGTCTCGTGCACGCAGGTATGGCGACATGACTCAGCTTTTCACAAAGGTCATCAACAGTCAGTTGCTCCTGAAGCCCGGATATGGCTACCTGTTGCAGCTCTGCAAACCAACCGTCGCCATCGGCCATCAACGCATACAGGTTTTCACCCTGAGCGAAAGGCACAGCAATCGACAAGGGGAAATAACGGCCAACGCTATCTACACTCGGCACCAGAATGCCAGCCCAGCGTTGCTGATCAACAACGCCGGCATCAAGACCAAAGCGCCAGACAGAACTGGTTAAGTAAAAGTCTAACCAGTCATCAGCAAGAATATTGCGTGAGCCTGCCACGACGCACTGCAGCCATTCATCCCAGACATCGATAAATGTCTGCGGTAGATTACGAACCAGAAAATCGCCGTGCGCGGGTAACTTACCGTAGATGCCGTAGTTCATAAAAATTCCTTACAGCGACTGTGGGCAACGGAAGTTACGAAGCAATGACAGGTCGAATGGATTTACATTCGTGCTCGCTGCCAGTCGATACTGCGCTTGATACCCAGACTCAGTAAACGTAATTACCTTTTCAGATTTATTTACGGTGGAGTGCAGCTGAGCATCATCAAGCATTCTCAGCAGCGACCAGTCACCATCGTACTGATCGTTGGACACCCGCTCTCCAAGGTCTTCGAACACAATACGAGAACGTCCACTTTCACCGGCGATCCAGTTAAGCGATTTTTCAATTCGAGGGCCGTGAGAATAACTGATCCGGTTCTCACCAATCTCCATCGTAAACAGACGCACATTGGAGTGAAGTTTCTCCGGCGTCGCACGGAAGTTAATCGCAGCAGCTTCACCTTCTGAGAACCAGGCGCGGCGAATATCGTCAGCACGTTGGAACTGGCGCAACGCTTCGCTGCTTAAGCCTATAGAGAAACCGCCATAGCCTTTCTGCTTCCAGCGGTAGGTATCGACAAACGGAGACACATATTCATCGACGAATGCCTGCTGGATGCCCCCCGGCTTGAAGAACTCATTAAATGCGACCACTGAGGCCTCTGACTGACGCCCAGCAACCAGTGGGTAGCGGTCGCCCAGCGTATTACGGAAAGTCTCATAGACCTGATAACGCCATACGGTATTAAGATGGACACCGGCTTTACCCATGACAGCGCCCCAGGTCTGATCGGCCAGTTTATTCAGCCAGTCGGCGGGTTGTTCAGGTGCGGTTGCCGCCAGGTTTTTAAGTTGCTGAATGGCGTCAGCACCGCCCCCAGAGAAACGTTTTTTCGCCGCTTCAAAAGCCGCCGCATTTGAATCTGGAGCACCATCAATCTGACCGAGGTATTCAGCCAGTGCTCCGATCGCTTCAAGATAACCCGCAAACTTAGAAGGCGTGCCTTTCTCGGCCGCCAGCATGCGCTGGATATCACGGAAGCGAAGATCAACCAGCGTCGGGTCGTACACCATACCCGCCGCTTTTTCGACGAGACC
>NZ_DDKU01000111.1:0-14877 GCF_002339775.1 Thalassolituus sp. UBA2590 | reverse complement strand
GTTGTACCGGTTATTACGATTACGATGAAGGCTTCACTCCAGAATTCGCAGGGCGTGAAGACTTCAAAGGTCAGGTTATTCATCCGCAGTTCTGGCCGGAAGATCTCGACTACACAGGTAAGAAAGTCGTGGTAATCGGTTCAGGTGCAACGGCGGTTACCTTAATCCCGTCTATGTCACGTGAAGTTGAAAGCATTACTATGCTACAGCGCTCGCCAACCTACATCGTGCCAGTGCCGAGCAAAGACAAACTCGCTATCCGCCTGCGTGAGTTCCTGCCTGAGAGTTTCGTATACAGCATTATCCGCAGCCGCAACATCATGCTGACCATGGCGTTCTACAACTACTGCAAGCGTTTCCCGCAGAAAGCCCGTGACTTCATTTT
The DNA here is from genome assembly GCF_002339775.1 of Thalassolituus sp. UBA2590. Taxonomy (NCBI): domain Bacteria; kingdom Pseudomonadati; phylum Pseudomonadota; class Gammaproteobacteria; order Oceanospirillales; family Oceanospirillaceae; genus Thalassolituus; species Thalassolituus sp. UBA2590. The sequence continues at coordinate 14,492 of NZ_DDKU01000111.1, read as the reverse complement.
CAATTTCAACAAGAAGATTCTGCCGAAAGACTTCGACATGTCGCACTTCACTCCGAAGTACAACCCATGGGATGAGCGTTTGTGTGCCGTTCCCGGCGGCGACCTGTACAAGGCCATTCACAAGGGCAAAGCAGACGTTGTGACAGACCACATCGATAAGTTCGTCGACAATGGTATCCTGCTGAAATCAGGTAAAACGCTGGAAGCCGACATCATCATTACCGCTACCGGTCTGAAAGTTGTTGTGCTTGGTAAAATCAACGTCACTATGGATGGGCAGCCGTTCGATGTCACGGACAAGATGAGCTACCGTGGTGTGATGTTCGAGGGCATCCCGAACGCCGCCATGGTATTTGGTTATACCAACTCATCATGGACGCTCAAAGCCGATCTGATTGCTGACTACTTCTGCCGCATTGTTAACTACATGGATGATAAGGGCTACGACGAAGTTATTCCGGTCAACCATGATCCGGGTATGGCAAAGAAATCCTTTATCGACCTCACATCAGGTTATATCTCCCGGGTAAAAGATCAGCTACCGAAGCAAGGCACCAAAGGCGCCTGGAAGCTGCATCAGAACTACTTCCGTGATTGGCTGTCTCTCCGTGCCAGCCGAATTACCGCAAAAGAGCTTCAGTACGGTAAGAAGTAAGCTCTATCGCTCTGCTTGTCCGGGCACCCGCCCGGGCAAAGCGGACAGAGCTGCCAGTACCTGCAAGGGACACTGGCTAGCCGCTATACTCTCAGGGCATTCAGCCGCCCCAGGAGCTTCCCATGAACATTCACGGACACACAATTGCAATCACTGGCGCAGGTCAGGGACTCGGCCGGACCATGGCTGTCGAACTCGCCAAGAAAGGCGCCCGCCTCGCAATCATTGACCTCAACCCTGAGCCGATGCAGGAAACACAACGCCTGATCAGTGCTTTGGGAGGGGAAGCTCGCTTATACGAATGCAATGTCGCCGATGAAGATTCCGTCGTCTCCACCTTCAATACGATTAACACCGACTTCGGTGGGATTCACGGCCTGATCAACAACGCTGGCATCCTACGCGACGGGCTCTTCGTTAAATCAAAGAACGACGAAATTACAACCATGAGCCTGGCCAACTGGCAAATGGTGATCGACGTTAACCTTACCGGTGTTTTTCTGTGCGGGCGGGAAGCCGCCAGCCATATGGTGCGTAACAAAGAGCCCGGCTGCCTGATCAATATATCCAGTATCAGTCGCGCAGGTAACGTTGGCCAGACCAACTACTCTGCCGCCAAGGCTGGTGTTGCTGCAATGGCCGTTACCTGGGCAAAAGAGCTGGCGCGCTACAACATACGTGCGAACGCAATTGCACCCGGCTTTATCTCAACAGAAATGACCTCCGGTATGCGCCCGGAAACACTGGAGATGATCTGCTCTGGCATTCCGGCGTCACGTATGGGGACGCCTGAAGAAATTGCTCATGCCGTCGTTTTCCTGCTCGAGAATGAATACGTTTCCGGCCGGGTCATTGAAGTCGATGGTGCATTACGTATCTGAGTCTATGCCCGAAGAGATCCAGACACCTTCTGATGAAGAGAAGCTATACATTGCCTTGAGCAGCGTGCCGGCTGGGCGGGTCATTGCCTATGGAGAGCTTGCCCGGTTGGCCGGGCTTCCCGGCCGTGCCCGCTGGGTCGGACGCACCCTGTCGCAACTCCCTGAGGAATCAGCGCTGCCATGGCACCGGGTAATCAATGCCAACCGGAAAATAAGCCTGCCTAGTGGCTCCCCAGGCTATGTAGAACAACGGCAGCGCCTGCTCTCTGAAGGCATTCTTTTCTCTCCTGCGGGAACAATCGACAGGAAATACCTCCTGACCTGAATGCACAAATCCGACGGATATGACGTTAAAGCACCCCGTAAGATGCCGGGTGCTGAAACGACGTCTGAAAGATGCCACTCCATAACCCAGCGCACATGAGAGAAAGAAAAGCTATTAGACTTACACTCTCGATAGCTTTAGTGCATGAAATTAAAAACGCCAGATCAACATCAAATGCGATAGTGAGTACAAACTAACAAACAGAAGCGGACACTGCTATAACAATCCCGGCCAAGGCAATGAAGCCAGCAATGACGGGGCTTTTAGAGCCAATCAATAGTGTATTCTGCATCAGGCAGCTGGCGGGTTTCACGACATGTGTCAATTAAGTACAGATTTGTGTCGGCCAATCACCTTTCCCCCTTGCTTTATTTCAGACAAATTACACACCATCAGCCGCAAGGCACCCTTGAACAACGAGGGCCTGCTACCGACATAAGCCGGTCAGCAAGCCGACTCATACGATAACAACAGGTGTGACTATGTCTCAGACTAACGAATATTTTGACCTTCTAATCATCGGCGCAGGCCTGTCAGGCATTGGTGCTGGTTGCCACATGAAAAAAGAATGTCCAGGTAAAAGCTTCGCCATTCTGGAAGGCCGTCAGGCAATTGGTGGCACCTGGGACCTGTTCCGCTACCCTGGTATCCGTTCAGACTCTGACATGTACACTCTGGGCTATGAATTCAAACCATGGGTAAACAAAAAAGGCATCGCTGATGGCGACGACATCCGTAACTACATCCGCGAAGCTGCTCAGGAAAATAAAGTAGAAGAGCACATCCGCTTTGGCCACAAAGTGATCGGCGCTGACTACTCGAGCAGTGAATCACTGTGGACAGTCACGGTAGAAGTTGATGGCGAGACACGTACCTATCGCTCACAGTTCCTGCTGAGCTGTACTGGTTACTACAACTACAACGAAGGTTTCACGCCTGACTTCGAAGGTCGTGATGACTTCAAAGGCCAGATTCTTCACCCACAATTCTGGCCTGAAGACCTGGATTACGAAGGCAAAAACGTACTCGTAATCGGCTCTGGTGCAACGGCGGTTACTCTGGTGCCGGCGATGACCGACAAGGCTAAGAGCGTTACCATGCTGCAGCGTTCGCCGTCTTACGTGATTTCTGTACCGCAGATGGACCCTATGATTAACTTCATGCGTAAAATCATGCCTGAAAAGTGGGTCTACAAAATCACACGCGGTCGTAATGTGACTATCACCCTGGCTATCTACAATTTCTGTAAGAAATTCCCGGGGCTGGCTCGTAAGCTTCTGCAGAAGCAGGTATCCAGCCAACTGCCTAAAGACTTCGATATGTCGCACTTTACGCCTAAGTACAATCCTTGGGATGAGCGTCTGTGCGCTGTGCCAAATGGCGATATGTTCAAAGCAATCAAGGCCGGTAAAGCCAACGTCGTTACCGATCACATTGATCGTTTCGTCGAGAACGGTATTCTGCTGAAGTCTGGCAAAGTACAGGAAGCGGACATCATCGTAACGGCGACAGGCCTGAAAATTCAGCTGCTTGGCAACATGAATCTGACGATGGACGGTCAGGAAATCCCAATGCCAGAGAAGATGAGCTACCGCGGCGTAATGTTCGAAGACATCCCGAACTTCGGCATGATCTTCGGTTACACCAACGCATCATGGACACTGAAAGCCGACATGCTGTCTAAATGGTTCTGTGGTCTGATGAAGCACATGGATCACATTGGCGCCCGTGAAGCTAAGCCTGTGAACCACCACGGTAAAATGGAAACGCGTCCATTTGTGGACATGCAGTCTGGTTACATCGCGCGTATGGCCCACACTCTGCCTCGTCAGGGCATGGAAAAGCCATGGAAGCTTTACCAGAACTACTTCGCAGATATGGCAGCCCTGAAAACGGCTAACTACGATGAAGAAACCATCGAATATGGCAACAGAATAGAAACGACTGAACCGCGACCTGCGTGATCATCCTCTGTTACTGATGAAAAGAGCCCACTCTCAACGAGTGGGCCCGTATCGACCTACGTCGCGGTCAGTTAACTTTAAACTGGTCGACTTTATTGCCCAGCGATTCAGCGATTGAACGGGTCTTGGCAACGGCCTGAACCGTACCTTCTGCATTGCGTGACGTTTCTTCACCGGTACTGCGGATCTCACTCAGGTTTGTGCGCAAGCGCGTCGCCGCCTCACGCTGCTGACCAGCGGTACCCGCAATACGGTCCGTACGTTGCTGAATATCGCCCATGCTCTGTTGAATTTCTGCCAGAGTGTCACTCACCTGCACCGAATTTTTCACGGTTGCATCCACCATATCGCGATTAACACGCATGGTGTCGACTGCTTTGACAATGTTTTCCTGAACATCGCTGATCAAGGTTTCAATCTCCTGAGCGGACCCCTGAGTTCGGCTCGCCAGTGTCCTCACTTCATCCGCCACCACAGCAAACCCGCGGCCCTGCTCTCCAGCCCTCGCAGCTTCAATGGCTGCGTTCAATGCCAGAAGATTGGTTTGTTCCGCAATACCTTTAATCGTTTCAAGGATAGAGCTGATGCTGGTCGAGTTTTCTGCCAGGCGGTTTACAGCCGCCATCGAATTTTCCATCTCGTCAGACAGACGACCTACCTCACCCATCACGCGTGTGACAACCTTACCTGCTTCATCGGATTTGCCCTGTCCTGACCGGGCTGCCTCTTCGGCTTCTTCTGCAAGACGACTGACATCAGCCGCACTCTCAGCAACCTCTTCAATGGTGGTACTCACTTCGTTGGTCTGTGCCAACTGAACGGTGACTGCCTCGCGACTGCGGTCTGCAATGGATTCAACCTCAGACACATTGATCCCGACTTCAGACGCAGAGTCTTTGACCGCGGTCAAAGTCTGACGAATATTATCAATCATCTGATTAAATGCATCGCGTAACTGTCCCATCTCATCACTGCCGACTACCTCAATCCGACGAGTGAAGTCACCTCCTGCCACAACGCCTGCAGTTCTGGTAAAGCTTTTGATCGTCGCCCGAACAGACATAAAGAACGAGAGATACAGATAAACAATAATAGAGAGTGTTACGAGCAGCACAGTAACGAGTGTGGTGACACGAGTAGTCTGGCCAGCCAGTCGCTCTTCAAGCCGGGTCTGAAGCAGAGGGAATGCATTGCCACGCATGTTATCGAAAACGGACGATGCCTCAAGATAGTAATTGTGGAAATCCTGCCACGGGCGCTCGATAGAAGCGGCCATAATGACCTCTTCATCCAGGGTCATTCTCAGGTCATTCAGAAATGCCAGGACATTGCGTGCGTTATCGGCCAAGGCGGCATCACCTGTCACTTCGGCGTTGGCCATGACCAGCTCGGTGCCCTGTTCAGCCGCAAGAATTTCATCATAAATGAGATTCATCAGGTCATAAGTCGATGACTGCAAGTACTGCTCAGCGAAAGCATAGATACCCGCAGAATGGCCAAGTCCAGCGGCTCTTTCAACCTGAGGAAGATCAATCAGCAAGGTAGACGTCAGGCGTTGGACAGTGTCATCAGAGTCCAATGTAAGTCCGGAGGTCTGCGCATACTGACGGGCAGTCAGATAGATCTCTTCGATGTTCGTCTGGAAGTAATTAAATTGATCGAGAAAAGCCGGTTGACGTTGCTCACCAACGATACTGAAACGTCCGAGGTATTGAGAGCGCCACTCTTCGATGGAGGTGATCAGGTTATCGTCATCAAGCTGATCTATCAGCGTATTAGTTTTTTGTGGAAGCAGGCCGATAAGACGCATTGCTTCATCTATCAGGGCCTGATCACTCTGAATCACCGCCGCTGCAGAAATGTCTCGAACGTTTTCCAGCTCTTTAGTAAAGGCGAGTAACAGCTCAACAGAATGTACTGCATTAATCTCGCGCTCGGTTTTCTTCATAGAATCGAACGCGGCCAGAAAGACCTGACCGCTGAGGATTACGAGAGGCACCAGAAACAGGAAACTGATGAGGCTGAACTTGGAGGCGTAGCTTAAACGCCCCATAAACTTGATACCCGGAAGCATCAGTGACCTGAACATATGTACAATCTCCGCTAAAACTTCACATCAAGAGCTGCCGCATATCCTCCAGATAACTCACGAGTTTCTGGCTGAAGCGCGCTGCTTCAGCCCCGTCGATCACCCGATGGTCGTATGAAAGCGACAGAGGCAACATCAAGCGAGGAACAAATTCAGAACCATTCCAGACGGGTTTCATCTCAGACCGTGACAGGCCCAGAATGGCAACCTCTGGCGGATTAACAATCGGTGTAAACGCAGTTCCACCAATTCCGCCCAGACTGGATAGACTGAAGCAACCTCCCTGCATGTCTTTTAAGGATAGTTTACCTTCACGGGCCAGGCTGGCCTTATTTCCCAGTTCTTGTGTAATTTCTGTAACAGACTTCTGATCGACGTCACGAATTACAGGGACTAGCAATCCTTTCGGTGTATCCACCGCGACGCCAATATGAACGTACCCCTTCATAATCAGAGATTCACCGTCCGGCGCAAGCGATGCATTAAAGGTCGGGAACTCTTTCAGTAGTTTTGCGATGGCTTTAAGTACGAAGGGAACAATAGAGTAGCGCACGTCTCCGTTGGCGTTCTGTTCCTTACGGAAAGCCTCCAGACCCGTGATATCAGCGTGGTCGAACTGAGTCACCTGAGGCACGTTCAACCAGGCCGTCGTCATCGAGCGCGCAGTCGCTCGCTTGATATTGTTCAACGCCTCTGTTGTTACCGGGCCAAACTGTGAGAAGTCGATCTCCGGAACTGCTGGGATGCCTGTTCCGCCTGCGCTTGCAGGACCGTTCACACGCTCTTTAACAAAGGCCTGAACATCCTCCTTAAGAACACGCCCTTTAGGGCCAGAGCCCGCAACTAACGCCAGATCGACACCAAATTCCCGTGCCACCTTACGGACCGCAGGGCCAGCATGAACCTGCTTCGAAGGCGATGCCGCAACGGCCGACATCGCCGGTGCAGCGTTGCTCTTAGCTGGCGTAGCTTGAGAAGCCGTTGACGCAGGTGCAGACTCCGGTTTCTTATCCTTGCTTTCGCTAGAGCTGGCGGGTGCTGGCTTGCTTTCCTGCTTAGCAGTGGCAGCGGTTTTTACCACCACCATAGGATCACCTTCGCTGACCTTATCGCCCATCTTAATCAGAATTTCTTCGACCGTACCGGCAACTCCAGCAGGAATTTCCATGCTGGCTTTATCGGTTTCGAGCGTGATCACTGACTGCTCTTCATCAACCTCTTCACCAACGCGAACAGACACTTCGATCACTTCGACGTCTTTAGATCCTCCCAGGTCAGGGATAGGGATGGTTTTGCTCTCACCGCTTCCAGCAGCTTCTTTACTCTCGGCAGGTTCATCAGAAGTCTCTGCTTCAGACGCAGTGTCAGCATTACTGTCGCTGTCGTCGCCATCTGAACTTTGAGCACTGCTGTCACCTGACGAAGCACTGTCCAGTTCCAGAAAATCGTCTCCCTGGCTGACTTTATCACCGACCTTCACCAGCACACCGGTTACTGTGCCCTCTTCTTCAGCCGGAATTTCCATCGTAGCTTTGTCTGTTTCGAGGACAATCAGAGCCTGCTCTTTCTCGACGCTGTCCCCATCACTGACCAGTACCTCGATAACTTCGACGTTGCTGGAACCACCCAAGTCAGGAATTTTCAATGTTGTCATCGGTTCCTTCCTCAGCTGTACAGCGGATCTGGTTTAGACGCATCAATAGAAAGCTCTTCTCTCCAGCTTTCCAGCTCATCGGCAGACAGAGTGCCCTCTTTCATCAGCTCATAACCTGCGGCCCAGGCGATATGCTGCCAGTCGACTTCAAAGAAGCGACGCAGGGCGTCACGGGTGTCACTGCGACCAAAGCCGTCGGTACCTAACACCTGATAACTGCGACCCGCCGGGATGTAAGGACGGATCTGATCCGAGTAGGCTTTCATGTGGTCGGTTGCAGAAATCAGCGGACCTTCGCTCTGTTTCAGCTGAGAGGTCACATACGGCTCAGGCGTGCGCTGTCCTGCGGACAGCAGAGCTTCACGCTCGCAGGCCATACCGTCACGGCGCAACTCGTTATACGAGGTCACTGACCAGACGCTGGCAGCGATACCTTTTTCGTTAAGCCATTCGGCCGCTTTTTCAACCTGACGAAGAATAGAGCCTGACCCCATCAACTGTACTGGTTTGTCGGTGCCAGCCGACTCACGCAAGCGATAAATACCGCGGCGTATGCCTTCTTCAACACCTTCCGGCATGACTGGGTGTGGGTAGTTCTCATTCAGAGAGGTGATGTAGTAGAAGACTTTCTCTTTCTTCTCGTACATGCGCTTCAGACCATCCTGAACGATCACTGCCATCTCATAGGCATAGGTCGGATCGTAAGAGATACAGTTCGGAATGGTCGACGCCAATAAGTGACTGTGGCCATCCTGATGCTGCAGACCTTCACCGTTCAGTGTTGTGCGTCCGGAGGTAGCACCAATCAGGAAGCCCTGACACTGCATATCGCCAGCCGCCCAGGCAAAGTCGCCGATTCGCTGGAAGCCAAACATCGAGTAGTAAATGTAGAAAGGAATCATAGCCAGGCCGTTAGTGCTGTATGAGCTGCCTGCAGCCATCCAGGCCGAAAATGCACCGGCCTCGTTGATGCCTTCTTCAAGAATGCGGCCTTTCTTATCTTCGCGGTAGTACATGACCTGCCCCTGATCGACTGGCTCATAGAGCTGGCCTTCAGATGAGTAAATCCCCATCTGGCGGAACATGCCTTCCATACCAAACGTGCGCGCCTCATCCGGCACGATAGGAACAACGCGTTCGCCCATGTTCTTGTCTTTCACCACCTGTGACAGGATCCGCACAAACGCCATGGTCGTTGAAATTTCACGTTCTCCAGTACCATCAAGCTGGGCCTGGAAGAACGACAAGTCAGGCGCAGTAAGGCCCTGCCAGTTTTCAGTACGTACCGGCAGGCTGCCGCCCAGTTTTTCACGTTGCTTACGCATGTAAGTCATTTCAGGGCTGTCAGCAGGCGGACGATAGAACGGCAGGTGCTCCAGGTCTTCGTCACGTATAGGAATACCGAAACGATCCCGGAAGGCTTTCAGGCTATCGATATCCAGTTTCTTAACCTGGTGCGCCTGATTCTGACCTTCGGCTTCGCCACCCATGCCATACCCTTTTACGGTATGAGCCAGAATAACCGTGGGCTGCCCTTTGTGATTCACGGCTTCATGATACGCAGCGAACACCTTGTACGGGTCATGCCCGCCACGGTTAAGTTTGAAGATATCCTCATCGCTGAGATCTTTAATCAGATCTTTCAGCTCAGGATACTTTTCGAAGAAATGCTCACGTGTGTACTTACCGCCTTTCGCCTTGTAGTTCTGGTACTCACCATCAACGGTTTCATCCATGCGCTTCTGCAGAAGACCCTTGCGATCTTTTGCCAGTAGTGGATCCCAGTGGCGGCCCCAGACGACTTTAATAACGTTCCAGCCAGCCCCACGGAACTGACTCTCCAGCTCCTGAATAATCTTACCGTTACCCCTGACCGGCCCATCAAGGCGCTGAAGATTGCAGTTAATAACGAAGATCAGGTTTTCAAGTTTTTCACGCCCAGCAAGACCGATAGCGCCCAGAGTCTCTGGCTCATCACACTCACCGTCACCGAGGAAGGCCCAGACTTTACGGCCTTTACGCGGCACGAGCCCACGCGCCGAGAGGTAACGCATAAAGTGCGCCTGATAAATCGCCTGTAGCGGACCAAGCCCCATCGAAACCGTTGGGAACTGCCAGTAATCTGGCATCAGTTTCGGGTGAGGGTACGATGACAGCCCTGGCGCCAGCGCTTCCTGTCGGAAACGTTCAAGATCGTGTTCGTCGAAGCGACCTTCAAGGTAGCTTCGCGCATAAATGCCCGGGGATACGTGGCCCTGGTAGTAAATCAGGTCGCCTAGTGGTGACTGCTCACTGTCAGCGTTCGGAGCACGGAAGAAGTGATTGAATCCCACATCGTACAACGTCGCACTGGAGGCAAAACTGGAAATATGTCCACCAAGATCACCCGCCCCTTCTTTATTTGCTCGCAGTACCATCGCCAACGCATTCCAACGCACCAGAGAGCGGATACGTCGTTCCATGAAAAGGTCACCCGGCATCGGCGCTTCTTTTTCAGGTGGGATAGTGTTGCGATACGGGGTATTCAGGGCGTACGGGAGTGGCATCCCGTCCCTGGTGGCCCTTTCGGCGATACGTTCAATTAAGAAGTGGGCTCTGTCTAACCCTTCAGCTCGAATAACGGAGTGGATTGCATCCACCCATTCTTTGGTTTCCTGAGGATCTGCATCGTTCGTGTAGACCTGATCATCCATTCGCTAGGCTCCTGACCTTGGGCATGTGCTGATTTCAGTATAGATAAAGTCTCGGCAAACACTCACTCGGGGCCGTAAAGAAATTCGAGGCTGGTCGCAAAACTCTGAACCAGCCCCCTATCATTTCCACAAATGTTGATGCCCCCGTCACAAAGGTGACTATTTTGTCATTTAAGACTTTCACGCAAATATTGAGACATCGATATGTCCGTAGGGTTTCATCCTGCCCATTGACTCTTTTTGTCCGGATTGATGAGCCCATTTTTACCAGTGTCCCTAAGCGACACTCCGAACAACCTATTCCTCATAAGGTCTAGGGTTGAATGCATGGAATTAGTTCAAAAGCTTCGCGCCAGAATCACGAGCGGCGGAGGATTTCCCGGTACTGAGTCAGTGTATTGGTGAACGACTATCGGTGCGTGAGCACGCCTGACTGATCCGAAATTGACGTGGCAAAATTGGCCTTGAGCTGTTCTAGCTCCTGAGGACGGTCAAACAGATAGCCCTGCATCAGGTTACAACCGTGAATCTTCAGAAAATCACGCTGAGCTTCGGTTTCTACACCCTCTGCACACAGTTCTATCCCCAGACGCTTGGCCATCTCAATAATGGTTAAAACCAATGCATCATCGCGGGCTGTAAGGCCAATATTCTCAACAAACTGCTTATCAATTTTGATCAGATCGATAGGAATACGAGTCAGGTAACTGAGCGACGAATACCCTGTGCCGAAGTCGTCTAATGCGACGCGACAACCAAGTTCGCTGATGTCATTGAAGAATCGATTCGCCATCTCAAGATTATCGAGATACGCATGCTCCGTCACTTCAAACTCAATGAGCTCAGGACGAACAGCATGGGTTTCAAACGTACTGCGGATAAAATCAGAGAACTGGTAGCGCTTAAGATCGTATGCCGACAGATTAAGAGAAACCAGTATCGGAACAGGAAGGTCCTGAAAGTAATTCGCAACATCGCGGCAGACACGCTCAACAACCCAGTCGGTCAGCGCAGTAATCTTGCCTGAGCGTTCAGCAATAGGGACAAAATCTGATGGCGACACTCTGCCCAGCGTTTGGCTGTTCCAACGCACCAGTGCCTCAACACCACGGGGCTCACCATCGCTGCTGACCTTGAGTTGATAACAGATGTAAAACTCGCCGCGCTCCAGGCCCGGCTCAATGGCATTGGCAATGTCTATTTTACGCTGATGCTCAATGAGCATATGTTCCTGGAAGAAGCAGTACTGAGACTTACCCTCTTTTTTAGCAACGTACATAGCGACATCGGCATTACGGATAGTGTCCTGCGTATCAAACCCACCTTCTGACGCCCGCGCAATACCGACGCTGGCGCTGATCCGGACCTCCCATGAATCAATCAGAAAAGTCGTTCTCAGGCCACCGACAATGTTTTCAGCCATACTCTCCGGATGATCAGGAGAGGTTCGACACAGGACAAGGAATTCATCACCGCCATGACGACTGACAACGTCCTCTCTCGGGATGTACGATTTCAGCCTCTCAGCAACCTCAACCAGCAATTTGTCACCGACCTCATGGCCCAGCGTATCGTTAACCTCTTTAAAACCGTCCAGATCGACGAACATGACCACCAGATCACCTTCCCCGCTATCACGCAGTTCACGTAATGAAGCATCGAGAATACCCATAAAGCTCTGGCGATTGAGCAGACGCGTCAGACTGTCGTAGTTCGCCAGGTATTCCATTTCCTCCCGGCGCTGCTCCAGAAGTTCGACGTACTCCTGATTAATATCGGACTCAACACGGATCGCATCCATCATATTGTTGATGTCCTGCGTTAACGAAGACACCTCATACTTACCGTATACAGGGATCTTCAATCGATAGTCTTTGGTTTCCTGAACTTTTCGGGCAAATTCAGATAGCTGAGTCAATGGCCACAACCAGCGACTGGCCTGAACATAGAACAGCCCCACCATGATGAGTATCACAGCAATCGCGACAGGAAGAATACGTAATGCCAGGCTGATAGTGCTGGAAAGCAGTGGCCCCTCAAGGTCAACGATCAAGGCCAGATGCCCCATCACCAAAGGTGGTTCGCCGATACGTCGGACAGCAATCAGACGTCCGTCGTCGCGTAGTACACCAGACTCGAAAAACTTCCAGTCCGTGAAATCAACGGGGAAATCACCCTGGCTCTCAAGCATGGCCTGGCCAGCATACAGTTCAAGTACGTTCCACTGCGGGTCAAAAATGGCGGCACCCACCACATTTTCGTAAGGCTCAAGGCTCAGCAGATAACGCTTCAGGTCGAAGAAATGATCCGACTTACTGAGAATCCCAACCAGGTCGCTGGCCATGTTGTCAGAGAGTGCACGGAGATCGCTTTCAACATAACGGGTGTAAAGCTCCCGATGCTCGCGCAGGGCAGAATAAAATACAGAAGTAGCGACCAGTGCAATCGAGATAAGACTCAATAGCATTACCGCCGTTCTGATGCTTCTAATCAGCATGTAACTCTCTCTGTTCCCTGACGTCGTAAATTTTTATACCTGCCATCAGATCATAGTGCACTATAAGTTCAATGTCTGGCCGTTAAGGAATGATATTTATCCTTCTCAGCCTATCACTTATATGACATATTAGGCCAAACTGTCAGAAGTGGGACATCCCGCAAGCTGTATGGACAGATTTGATTACTATACTCCTGCAACAGAGCCGACATTGAGTTCTCTGGCGCAACTTGGAGCAACCATATAATGATAAAAATACCCGGTGTTGCTGCCGTTGTATCTGCCCTCCTTCTGAGTGCAGAGGCATGCTATGCAGAAAAACTGACCGACAATCTGGAAATCTCGGGCTTTGCCCGCGTCATTGGTGGCTACCTCAGCCACAGCAGCCGACGTTTCGATGGCTATACCAATGAAGCATCTCTGGATGAGCAATCACTGTTAGCAGTACAGCCATCCTATTCCTTCAACGATAAACTGTCCGTTTCGAGCCAGTTTGTCGCACATACCAGTGACGATCGTGACAGCGGGCTGGAGTGGGCTTACCTGAGTTACCAGCCAAGCAGCGCATGGCACTTCAGGGCTGGGAAACTGCGTACACCGTTTTTTATTTACAGCGACGGTTACGACGTTGGCTACAGCTATCCATGGGTAACCGCACCTGTGCAGGTTTACAACAATTACCTGTTCTCTAATTTTAATGGTGCCAGTGCCAGTTATTATCACGCCGGTAACTCTCTGGCCCTCAACCTTGAAGCTTACTATGGATACTTCAAAGGCGATTTGTTCCTTGCCGGCACAAAAGTAGACGTTGAAACAGAAGTTGAAGACCTGGCGGGGATCGTCGCTACGATTAATCGCAATAACCTGTCTTTACGCATGTCATACCATCAGGCGCACAACACGACCGAGATCCCGAATGTATCTGAACTGCGCTCACAATTGTATGCCCTCGGCTACAACGACAGCGCCAAAAGTCTGGAATCTTCCGGTAATGTATACGCTCTGCAGACATCTCTCAGCTACGACACGTTAAATTCATTCTATAAAGCAGAATGGGTCAACATAGTCACAGGGTACGAAATTGCTCCTGAGATCACGGGTTACTACCTGATGGCAGGTCGGGTTATCAACGACTGGACACTGCACGCGACATACAGCCGCAGCGAATACAGTGCAGTCAAAATGTCGAACGAGCTGCCGATGCCCCCGACCGGAAACCCGCAGCAGGATATGTTATCAACGGCCTACTACCAGGTATTTGCCAGCACACCGAATGGCAACCTGGATAGCTACACCCTGGGAACACGTTGGGACTTTCGGATGAATATGGCACTGAAAGCAGAAATAACTCTGCTTGAAGAGTCACGAAGCCGCAGCGGTTTCTTTATGAGCCCATCATCAAATGACTCCACTGAAAATGCCTACCTCTACCAAGTGGCGTGGGAGTGGATCTTCTGATGAGACTCATATTTAGCTCTTTACTGGCGCTGACCTTATTGTCTGCACCAGGAGCATTTGCTGCCTTCGCCAGTGAGCGGATCATTATTGTGACGCATTCCGACAATACCGGCGTGCGATTATCCCGTGAACAGATACGCAATCTGTTTATGGGGGCTTCGGTGGGTCGTGATCTGCAGCCTGTAGCCCTACCTCCCGGCAGTCGTACGCGCAGTCTGTTTAACATCAAGATCGTCGGCCTGTCTGACTCCCGGGTTCAGTCTTATTGGGCTCAAA
>NZ_DDKU01000006.1:14809-21846 GCF_002339775.1 Thalassolituus sp. UBA2590 | reverse complement strand
TGTCATGACTCAGTCGCTTGAGCAGTGAAGTCAGGATACCGTGGCCTGCTGACCCCGCCGTGCTTTGCAAGCCGATACTACAAACGGCGGCGAGATCTGATTGCTCCAACATAAGAGAAACGCAAGCTTCTCGTGCCGCTTTCTCTTGATTCTGCTCACCATATACCTGTGCCATCATCAGGCGTGCACTGCTGTAATACGCAGAATCGGAGTGGATTTTCTGCAGCAGGCTCGCAGCCCGGGCAAATTCATGTCGATGTTGTAACAGGCGGGCACGATAATAAGTCAGCTCGTCTACCGGTATCTCAGATACTGCGCCACGTTCATACTCCAAGCCATCCATCAGAACGTAAATACGATCATACCGCCAGGACTCACCGGGCTTGTCGGCATGCTCAAAATGCTTTTTTATTTCATCCATGCGCTGTGCAAAAGTCTGAGGCAGCGGCTTGATTTCTTCTTTGCTCCAACGTGCAACCACCGCATTGTCATCAGGCTCAGACCAAGATGTATCAGCCATTGCAGGTGCTGCCAAAGCCGGCATTAAAATAACTGCCGTAGAAAGACCAAAACAAAGATTTTTAATTAAGCCACTGATTAACATAATTTTTGTCCGTTGATTTTCAGAATATCTGGTGAGAAAAAAACGGGGCTGCAGAACAGCCCCAAAAGGTTACTCACCCCCAGTGAGATACGAGAAAGAGAACTCGTCAGCGTCGTCAACAATTTCAAGTTCATTTATTTTTACTGGCTCTGAATTTTCAGATGCCATGAAAATATCGTCGACCAATTCAGTGAGCAGAACTTCAGTCTGTTCGGCGACATTGTCATCCACGTCAGGAAGGTCGACAGTCGAATTGTTGTTGCTGCTGTCGGAGCATGCACTTAACAGTGCAATACTCCCTATCATTAATAAGTTACGCGTTTTCATATAACACTCCTTACTTCACGGTTGCGGATCTTACGGTGCAGGGTTTACTGAACCTGCAAGTGGCGCCAGCAAGTATGGGAAGGTGTCGCTGACGTACGTCGAATCGATCGGAGCCAGGTCAGAGAAAGGCTGGTCACCCGTTGGCGCATCAGCTGGCTCACATAGGCCCAGATCATCTGTCGCATTTCCGTCACCATCGAGGTCGACTGGATGACACAGAGCGCCCATCACGACACGCAGTGCAATATCCACAACATCATCACCAGGACGACGACCGTTCGGGAAGCCCGCCAGGTCTCCGGCAACTACACCAAACGCGTTCTGATCAGCGGCTGGTGTAGGGGCTTGTATGGTATTGAGACGTACCATCTCTGAAGCGGTAACCGTCGACTGCTGGTTCACACCGGGGAAGCCGGTCAGGAACGCAGTAACGAGGTCGGTACGCGGAATATTGGATGGAGCAATGTTGTCTGATGCACCCAGCGCGTCACGGAACAGAATATCCAGCAAGGCAGGCAGGGTGGGATGAGTCACGTAATCTGCGAACTGACCATCGTCTTTAGGCTCAGAGGCGTTAAAGGTGTCTTTATCGCTCAGGCCGATGACAACTTCGTTCACCAGCGGCATACCCAGGCGTGATACCTGAGTCCAGGCACCGCCATTGACTTCCGGCTTAGCGAACGATGCTTCTGGATTAAGAATACGAGCCTGCTGCTGGCTGGCGCTGGTCCAGGCACCAATCACACCATTACCAGACCCAGTGACACACGAGATCGGTACTTCCAGAGCAATAGAGGTGACGTTTTTATCTGCCAGATCGTCGTTTGCATCGTCCTGTGCACTGCCATCACCATCCAGAGGGACGTAATTCACGAGGTCGAATGTTTTACCCAGATTCACGACGAACGGGTCTTTACGCTGGCCAACAAATACCTTACCGCCCGCGTCACATCCAGGAATAGTCAGGTCGTGTACAAAACCGCCTGCGTAAGCCTCATAGTCGGTAAATGACTTCTCACCAATATTGTCGAGTGGCTTAGTAAAAGTCGCTTCACCAGAACCATCGGTCAGACTGATTGCAGAACCAGTACGACGATCACCGCTGACTTTTTTGATGCTGTAGGTTTCGTAGAAGTTGGCGCTGCCATCGGTATCAACGTTGCCGAAGTTTTTCAGAGGAATGGCGACGCTTTTAAGATTCTCGCCTTCGCCAATCGGCAGAGCGAAACCACTTCCTTCACGCAGCATCTGCTGGAAACGGAACTGGAAAGTAATGTCTTCAACAGCATCCCCGTCATTATCGATGTGAATCTCGTACAGAGCGTTCGGGTCCATCGCGAAGTAATTTGGGCCGCCATAGGCGTCCTGCAGCGGGATATAGTTCGCAACCAGAGTCACGTAGTCTTCACGATCAGTTTCATAACTGCGGAACGCATAGAAGTCCGTAGAGTCGATGGCCGGCAGGCGGGTAACGTTCGGTGCTTCTCGGTGACTCGAAGCGCTTGCATTCATAGCTGTCAGCGCGGTAATCGCACTGAGCAGAAGTGTGGCGTGCGTTTTCATAACTGCTCCCGATTTCAGGTTAAACACTCAATGTGTATTTACCTGTACGGGACAGTTCAGAAACTGGATGTGATTTTTTTCAAAAAAGTTTGTTTTACCTCAGACCTGCTCTGGTACCTACTACACGACTATCTAATAGACAGGCTCGAGAACAACCTCTGAGAGCACCGAATTAGCGACGAAACAATGCTCATGCGCCTTACCATGCATAGCATCGATGGCTGCCTGATCCGGCACCTTATCACCACCAAACTGCACACATGGCCGGAGGATCAGGGTGGCAATGTAGAATTTGCCATCTTCCCTTTGTGCCAGCACAGCTTCGGCATCATCGTGATATGACTCAACAATTAAGCGCTTTTTAGCCGCCAACGCGAGGAAGGTTTGCATATGGCAGCTCGACATAGCCGCCGCCAGCATCTGCTCCGGGTCAGCACCGAAATCATTACCAGCACCGCCAGCAGGCAGGTGAACTTGCGACTTGAAAGCGATATCGTGTCGTCGTTCAAAGCCCTCGTGACTGAATTCGCCGTCTTTCTTCCAGGTGACAGATACTTTGTGTTCCATCTCTCTAAGCTCCTGTTACTGACTATCAGAACTCCGGACGAGTTACTGCTTTTCAAAGGTGTAAGTCAGAGTGAACGCCCCACGCAGGTCGCCAGGCTGATAACCCCGCGCATTGTCCTCTGGATAAAGCTCGCTGAGACGGGTAGCTACCGGCTCAGCCAGCTGCTCACCATGGCAGACCACGCAGGGCCCTCCGACAGGAATGGCTTTCATATAACGGAAGGTACCGTCCTCACGCGAAGAGGCCTCCATGGTCGCCAGCGGTTCCCCGGCGGCTGCACGTTGCGCAAAGGACTCAAGCACGGCGGACTCCCATGCATCCGGCGCGTTATTCGGGTTACGGAGTTTCTCCGATGTCCGGCCAACCTCCCAACCGTCTTTCCTGTGTGCTGCAGCAATCTCCGGCGCCTCAGTATTGCAAAACTGGATTGCCGCCAGAGGTCCTTCGGACTTCATGCCTTGCATCAGGGTTTCTTTCAGGCCCTGTGCAAAGGCTCTTGTCTGAGCCCGCGCTTCGACCACCATATAATCTTCTGAGACATCACCAGCGGGACCATCAGACTGCACACTGACACTGCTTAACAGGCCGATAGCCGACAGCAGCAAAGGTCGTAGAATTTCATTTTTCGATGCTTTTTTAAATGCGCTTTTCGATCTGCTAGCCATAATGACACCCACTGATTCAGAAAGAGAAAATACTATTTTTGCTGACTGCTTTATTTACTTATAAACACTAGGATCAGTTTCTACCGTATGGCCTTCCCAGCCATCGTAACCACCTACCAGCATTTTCACGTTAGAAAACCCCATGCGTTTCAGCGTGTGGGCCGCCAGGGTACTGCGCCCCCCATTTTTGCAATAGAGGAGTATTTCAGCGTCTTTATCAGCCAACAAAGGATGATCGGCCACTTTGAATTCGAGCACACCACGGGGAACATTCTCTGCCCCCGGCAGGTGTCCCATCATGTATTCAGCGGGTTCACGAACATCAAGCACTTTAGTGCCAGCGTCTAACATCGCCTGTGCAGCATCGGCTTCGACGGGGTTTACGTATGCACGTGCTTCTGCAAGCAGATCATCGCGGGTCATTACACTCATAAATACCACTCCAGTTAACGAGCTTTGTCTTCTTCAATATAACCACAGAGGAATACTTAAAGACAAGCCTCTCCTGTTGAATCACCATTTGCCGGAATCACCAGGCCCAGATGACCTCAGACCACCACCAGGCACACCAAAGCATCAGAGGCCATGCCACATAAGGACTGAAAAGCCAGCGCCAGACAGCCATCAAAGGTACGTAGCCCACACCATGAATAAAGCCTGCACTGATCCCCAGAAGGCCGAGTGAAAGAGGCCCATGCTCCAGCTCACGCGTATCGGTTGCCACTAGCTGAGGCATAGCCAGTAACGCGACCGACAGTCCGACCGCCAACAGAAACGACAGAGCTCTCGCCCAGCCCGCATACAGCGGGCCATAGCGACGATAGTCAACCGGAGCCGTCATGGCGCATCATCTGGATCAGGCTCGCGATCCAGGTTTTCGTTAACTTCCAGCCACAGGGCATTAATCAGGCCGAATGAACAGGCGAGCAGTACGCCCAGAATCCATGCGAAATACCACATTTTCAAGGCTCCTCAGTAGGTTGAATATTGGTTATCTTCAATAAAGTCAGTGGTCAGGCGACCCCACATTTTGTAATAGCCCCAGGCGGTGTAGCTGAGAATAATCGGCACGAAGATCATCGCTACCCAAAACATAATGTGCAGAGTCAGCTGACTGGAGGTCACGTCCCACATTGTCAGTGAATGGGATGGGTCTGTGCTTGAGGGCATCAGGAACGGAAACAGACTGAAACCGGCCGTGCAGATGATCCCGGTAACCGCAAACGAGCTACTGATAAACGCCAGTGCACCGCGATTCGCCATGCTCAGCAACGCGGCAAGCGCCAGACCGATGAACGCCACCACGGGTGCAACCAGCATCCACGGGTATCGACCATAATTATCCAGCCAACCAGCGGCCTGAAGCTCAACGCTTTTTTGCAACGGCGTGGTCACGCCTCCGAGATTGGACGCCGCTTTAATCACGTACCCATCCAGTTGGCTGACCCAGAACCCTCCAATAGCAAAGGCCACAGCAACCACCACGGCCAACAGAACTGAAATGCGGCGGGCACGTTCGTGTACCGGCCCAGCTGTGCGCATTTGCAGGTACGTCCCGCCATGCATCGCCAGCATCAGCAGACTGACCACACCGCACAACAACGCAAATGGATTGAGCAGCGCCCAGAACGAACCGGTGTAGGTCGACCGCATAAATTCATCTAACGTAAAAGGAACGCCCAACAACAAGTTACCGAAGGCAACACCAAACACTAATGCCGGTACTGCGCCCCCGACAGTAAGCCCCCAGTCCCAGGCATTGCGCCAGCGCGGGTCCTGTACTTTCGAACGATATTCAAATCCGACGGGGCGGAAAAACATGGCAAATAAAACCAGCAACAATGCCCAGTAAAAACCTGAAAACGCGACCGCGTAAACCACAGGCCACGCGGCAAAAATTGCGCCGCCTGCTGTGATAAACCAGACCTGATTACCATCCCAGTGCGGGCCAACCGTGTTCATCATTACCCGGCGCTCGCTGTCGGTTTTACCAATGACTTTCAACAGAGCGCCAACGCCCATATCAAAACCATCCGTCACAGCAAAACCAATCAGCAGAACACCAATAAGTACCCACCAGATAATTTTAAGCAGTTCGTATTCCATGGTGATCTCCTTACGCCTGAGCCGATGAGGTCGAAACAGAATCAGTGTTGCTGTCCTGCTCCCAGTGATAACGCCCTGTATGCAGGCTGGATGGGCCCAGACGCGCAAACCGGATCATCAGATACATTTCTGCGACCAGAAGCAGCGTATAAAAACCGATAAAGCCAGCAAGACTCATATAGATGTCTTCAACCGAACGGGTCGATACAGAGAGATGCGTCGGCAAAATTCCGCCAATCGACCACGGCTGACGACCAAACTCGGCCACAAACCATCCCATTTCACAGGCAATCCAGGGCGCAGGCAGAGCAATAATTAAAGCGCGCAGAAGGTACTTCTGTCGCTCAGCCGTCCCCTTCGCGCTGTAGTAGAACGAAAGGCCGATCAGCACCAGCATCATAAAGCCCAGGCCGACCATAATCCGGAAGGTCCAGAACATTGGCGCCACCCTTGGAATCGAATTCTGAGCCGCCAGTTTGATCTGCTCTTCCGTCGCATTGACCGGATTTTCGACGTATTTTTTCAGGAGCAGCCCGTACCCCAGATCATCCACCCGGGACCGGAACTCGGCAATCGTAGCCTCTGAACGGTCGCCTGCTTTAATCTGGGTTAGCAGATCATACGCCACCATACCGTTACGAATACGCACTTCGTGTTCAGCGATGAGATCTTTAATGCCTTTCACTTCTTCGGTGACGGAGCGGGTAGCAATCAGCCCAAGTGCGTACGGAATTTTAATCGCGTAGTCGGTTTCCATATTTTCCTGATCGGGAATTCCAAACAGGGTAAATGCCGCCGGGGGTTCGTGGGTTTCCCATTCCGCCTCAATGGCTGCAAGTTTTACTTTCTGAACTTCGCCGATCTCATAACCTGATTCGTCACCCAGTACGATGACAGAAAGAATGGACGCCAGACCGAAACTTGAAGCAATCGCAAATGAGCGACGGGCAAAAGGCAAATCGCGTTTCTTCAGCATGTAGTACGCCGAGATTGCCAACACAAACATGGCGCCCGTCACGTATCCGGCAGACACTGTGTGTACAAACTTCACCTGAGCGACCGGATTAAAAATCACCTCGGAAAAGCTCATCATCTCCATACGCATGGTATCGAAGTTGAATTCGGCGCCAACGGGGTTCTGCATCCAACCATTGGCAATCAGAATCCAGAGTGCAGACATATTCGAACCGATCGCAACGAGCCA
>NZ_DDKU01000006.1:7812-14508 GCF_002339775.1 Thalassolituus sp. UBA2590 | reverse complement strand
ACCGATCGCAACGAGCCAGGTCACTATCAGATGCTGCACTTTCGTCAGACGATCCCAGCCAAAAAAGAACAGACCAATAAATGTCGACTCAAGAAAGAATGCCATCAAGCCTTCAATGGCCAGCGGCGCTCCGAAAATGTCACCCACGTAATGTGAGTAGTAAGCCCAGTTGGTACCGAACTGAAACTCCATGGTAAGGCCGGTGGTCACGCCCAGAGCGAAGTTAATACCGAACAACTTACCCCAGAACTTCACCATATCCTGGTAAACCTGCTTACCCGTCATAACGTAAGCAGACTCCATAATGGCCAGGATAAAAGACAGCCCGAGAGTGAGTGGGACGAAGAGGAAATGGTAAAAGGCCGTAATCGCAAACTGTAACCGCGATAGGTCGACCACGCTTTCACTGATCATGATGGATCTCCTTGAGTGTCAGATACCGATGGTTTATCCAGGCCAAAGTGCTCCTGCAGGCCTTGTCCTTCGTCACCGACAATGACAGGGTCAGAAAAAAAGAAATGAGCAATAAGAAATACCAACGCCAGCTTAATAATCAGGACAGCTGTCAGCTCCCTGACCAGCGGAATGGAGAATATCGGGCGACGTTGCTTCACACAGCCTCCGTTAGCCGGGCATTAAGAGCCAGCATTATTTCATCTGAACCATTGGACCGCCTGCGACATAATGCCGCATGCGGAATATAGCTTGCACGGAATATACGCTTCTGCCAGGCATTTTGCCATAGAGGCCTGAATGGATATTGATCCAGGTCGCGGGCCAGCAGAGAATCAACCTATTACCTTTCAGGCCATATCTCGCTAGACTGTTCGATATACGCACAGCTGGGTTTAAAGGATCAGGAACAGTATGACCAGTGAATCAAGGAAGCATCCGCGTTTTTCAAGCCAGGTAAATGCACGGCTGGTTCTGAACGACGGCAGTGGCTATGAGTGCCTGATACAGGACTACTCTCACGCTGGCATGCGTATCCACTGGCCCCACCAGCCTATACCCGAGCAGCATGAACCCATGCTGCTGGAGTTGCAACTGAGCACCCCCGTCAAAGCCGAAGTCGATCTGGTTCATCAAGAGCCCGGCGCTCTGGGTGTGCGCGTTCACCAGGCGGGTGGCCAGTTGTTCCTTGATATGCAGGAATACAATCAGACCCGCGCAGGCGAGGGGTTGCCCAGCGAACAGCGAAACCGCTATCGCGATATTTTTGGTCACGAAGCCAACATCCTCATTGAACGCTTACCGCGCCAATGGCTGCCTGAGTTCATTGAGGCGACGTACGGCAAAGCAGACTTCGCCCGCAACACGGCGGAGCAACAGTTGTGGATGAAACTGGAGTCAAAGATCCGCTCGAAGGCCGAAGAGTTTTATGAGCGTTTCAGCCAGATTCTTGAGCATCAATTGCAGCGCTGGCTGGCAGGCGAACCAAAGCTGACTGACGAAAGCGACGAGTACGAGGGCGCGGTCGCCTTGTCACTGGTGCGGCAGAGTGATTTCGAAGACTGGCTGATGGCGAAAGTAACGGCCTCACACTTGCAGTCATTTCTGAGTCAGGAGAGCTTTGAACTCAGACAACTTCTGGATACTTTGTCATCCGCGAATGTATCAGACTGCTTTAATCCGATTGGTCCGAACACCGTTACAGAAGGCTTCCGCGACTGCATCGATGTACTGGAATTACCTCACGAAGCACGCGAACTCGCGTTTGAAAGTTTTGAGAAAGCCACTGTTGGTCTGTTAAAGGCTACCTATCAGGCCTGTATCCGTCAGATTAATATCCCTATTACCTTCCGCTACCGCAAAGCAAAAACGGTCGTTATTGAGGAGTCGGTAGCGAGCGCGGCAGAGAATAATGCAGCATCGGCAACAGCCGCTGCGCAGGAAGGTGATGTTCAGCACAACCGTCGCTCTGATCCCGGTCGCCGGGGCGACTCTATGTTCGACTTCGAGCGCCACCAGGGTGAAGCGCAGCAGGCCTACGCCAATATCCAGCAGTTGCTGACACTGAGACTGAAAAAAGAAGCGGAAGCTAACGGTCAGACGAACAGCCTTCCCGCCGCCAAACCGGAAGCTGTTTCCGAAGTTGTGGACTCACTCGATACCAGTACCCCGCTGAGTGACCAGAACATTCTTGAGCAACTGGAACAGCAACTCGCCGAACAGGACAAAAGTCTCCCGGAAGATACGCGTCATGCCATCGATACCGTTGAACAGGTAACACGCAACCTGCTCAATAACCCAAGTATGGCGGAGTTCGTTAAGCCAAGCGTCGAACAACTTGGCTGGCCGTTGCTGCGCCTGATGTTGGAAGACCCATCGCTGCTGTTTAACCCGCAGCACCCCGGCCGGTTGATTTTTAACCTCCTTGGGCGACTCGGGAAAATAACCAGCTCTGGACAGAAGCGCGTTAAGGCCGCTCTGGAAGAGATGATCGCACCGATTCTCGAAAACCCCGGTGGCGAACCAAAACAAATGGAAGAGCTGGTCGAGAATCTTCAGGTGTTGGTAGGCACGGCCGAGCGCAAGGTACGCCAGAACACCGACCGGGTTGCTGAAGCTGCAGAAGGTGAATATCGGCTCTATATGGCGCACAAACGCGTCAATGCATTAATTGGCCACGACACTTCAGGGCGAACTCTGCCTGAATGCGTAATCCGTTGGTTGCAGGAAGGCTGGCAACAAATGCTATGCCTGTTGCTGCTCAGAGAAGGCCCCGACAGTGCGCGTTTTAAAGGTGCCGTAAAACTCTATCGTCAGGTCATCATTCTGTTCGGTCAGAAAAATGCTGGCCGCTCAGACCTGATGGAGAAATTTACGCCCCTGCTCAATCTCGCGCGCTCTGAACTCGACCAGCTTAACGGTCCGCTTCCTCAGCATGAGCAGTGGTACAAAGAAATCATGGAAGCCGCGCGACTGCACCTGGAAGAAGGCGATCTCGAACAGGGCATCGACCTGCCGGAATACAATGAACCGGAAGAAGAAGAAACCGTGACCGGCAAAGGGGCCCGTCGCGTGCTGACCTTACAGGTAGGTGATCTCCTCCTGCTCACTGCGTCGGGTCAGTCTGTCTCTGTTGCCTGGATCGCCGCAGATCAGACCCGCTATGCCTGCGTAAATCATACCGGGATGCGCGTACACGACTATCGGTTTAACGAGCTTGCCCGCGCCATGGAAGACGGCTCAATCAAGCGGATTTATGAGCAGGAAGAAACGCCGGTCGATCAGAGTATCGATAAACTGGTGCAGCAGATTTATTCCGACCTCTCTGCACAGGCGAACACCGACCCACTGACAGGTCTGATTAACCGACAGCACTTCCTCAGCTTGCTGGCCAACTCCGTTGCCGATGCACAGAAAAGTGCGTCTGGGCATACGCTGGCAATGATTAACATTGATCAGTTCAAGCTGATCAATAAGAACTATGGCGTAGAACTGGGCGATACCTGCTTGCAGACATTGGCGACGATTCTACAGGAAGCCTATTCGGAAGCGCTCTGCTCACGCGTTGGCAGTAACGAGTTTGCAGTGTTACTGGAAAAGCATGATCTCGAACAGGCAGAGGCAAGCGCTCGCCTGGTATCTGCTCAGGTCGAGAAGGTGAAAATTGATGGTACCGATGACGCACTCCATATGACAGTGAGTATCGGACTCGCGACCTTATCCGCTGACATCGCCGACGCTGCCGACTTACTCGAACGCGCAGAAATCGCAAGCCAGCTGGCAAAAGAAAAAGGCTCCAGCAGGATTGTCCGTTACCAGTACGACGATGCATCACGAGAGCGCCACGAGCTCTTTATGAGCTGGGGAAACCGTCTGAGCAAAGCGCTGGAAGCCGATACGCTGCATATACTCTGCGTACCTGTTGACCCTATTCAGGCGCGGTTTAAAGGCATCGTTCAATATGAAGTGACGATTGCCGTCGATGGAGATGACGGGCTCGACATACCGCCGCAGGAATTTCTGCAAGCTGCTCAGAATTACAACCGGATGTACGACATTGATCGCTGGGTCATTGATCAGGTGCTTGCCTGGATAAGCGATAATGCAGAGACAGCCAACACGATTGAACGCTTCATCATCCGCTTATCCGGACGAGCCTTCAGCGATGACAATCTACTCGAGTTCCTGACCGAGCAGTCTCGCGAATATGATGTGCCTGTTGAGAAACTGTGTTTCGAGCTGAATGAAACCGCCACCATTCACGACCTGACCGATGCTGCTGACTTTATGCATGAGGTCCGGAAACTCGGTTGTAAGTTCGTACTCTCTGACTTCGGCACAGGACAGTCGTCATATAATTTTCTGAAAGCACTTCCGGTCGATTTTGTGAAAATTGACCGAAACTTCATCGACGGCCTGCACTCAAGCTCCGCCGACTATGCCTTGATCAAATCGATTCAGGAAATCGCCCAGTTTATGGCGAAAAAGACCATCGCCGAGCACAGTGAGAATGACGTCGTCTGGGAAATTCTGCGCGGCATTGGAATCGATTTCGGTTTGCGTTCAGTGCAACAGGCAACGCCGCTTCGCTACATGGCCGAAGTCTGAACGCCAGCGGGTGAAACCACCCACTGGCCAGTGTACAATCGCCACACACTTTTTTGGCGACGGCACCATGAAATCAATTACCGTTCTCGCACTTTCTCTTCTGCTGGGTGCATGCTCTGTGACCCAGCTGCCTGACAATCTGTCTCGTGCGATGCTTAATCAGGACGACCCGGAAGTCGTTGCAGACGGCGCCCCAGCGTACCTGCTGATGCTGGATGCGCTGATCCTTACTTACCCTGAAAACGAACGATTCCTGCTGGCCGGCGCGCAACTCTACGGTGCTTACGCTGGCGTCTTCGCTCAGGACGAAGTTCAGGCACAATCGATGGCAGACAAGGCGCTGGAATACGCCAGGCGCGCATTGTGTGAGTACGACAGCGATGCCTGTGATCTCGTTGATGGCCCAGCAGACGAACTGAAAAGAGGCCTGGCGATGAATTACGACGAAGACGATGTCGATATCTTCTATGCCTACGGCGCCGCCTGGGCAGGCTGGATACAGGCAAATACCAGTGACTGGAACGCGATTGCCCAGGTCAGCAAAGTAAAGAATCTGATGGAGTGGGTTGAAAGCTACGATGAGGGCTATGACAACGCCACGGTTCAGGTATACCTGGGCGTACTGACGACTCAATTACCTCCATCCGTTGGCGGTAAGCCGGAGATCGGTAAAGCGCATTTCGAGAAAGCCATCGCCCTGAGCGACGGCAAGCACCTGATGGCAAAAGTACTGTACGCCAAACAATATGCCCGCCTTATGTTTGAACAGGAACTTCATGATGACCTGCTTCAGCAGGTTATTGATGCAGACCCTTATGCCGAAGGGCTGACCCTGATTAACCGTCTGGCCCAGCGTCAGGCTGACCGTTTACTAGCAGAATCCGCTGACTACTTTGAGTGAGATGACTATGAGAATTTTTGCATTCCTCCTGCTGCTGGGCAGCCTATTGGCACCTGCAGCGCACGCCGCAACACTAAAGATCGCGACGCTGGCACCCGACGGTACCAGTTGGATGAAAGTGATGCGTCAAGCCGCTGCTGACATTAAAACTGAAACTGAAGGCCGGGTTAAAATTAAATACTTCCCGGGTGGTGTTCAGGGCAGCGATAAAAGTGTTCTGCGTAAAATGCGCATTGGGCAGCTTCAGGGCGGCGCCGTTGCGACCGGCTCACTGATTAATATTTCACCGGCCTCTCAGATTTATAACCTGCCGTTTACCTTCCGCACACTGGAAGAAGTTCGGGCTATCCGTGAAGAGTTTGATCCCTACATTGTCAGCGAGCTGGCGAAAAAAGGCTACGTTGTTCTCGGGATTTCTGAAGCGGGCTTTGCTTACATGATGTCTGATGAACCTATCCGTACGTCTGACGATGCCCGCAAACAGAAGGTCTGGGTACCTGAAGGCGATCTGATTGGCGAAACAACGTTTGAGAATGGCGGTGTTGAACCGATTTCTTTGCCTCTCTCCGATGTTTATACCAGCCTGCAAACGGGCCTGATCGACACCATCGTAGTGAACGCATCTTCTGCGATTGCACTGCAGTGGCACACCAAAGTGAACTATGTCACCGACTTCCCGCTGCTGTTCCTGACCGGCACCATCATCGTTGATCAGAAAGCATTCCGTAAAATCAGCACCGAAGATCAAGCAGTCGTTAAACGCATTATGGCCGAAGCCTTTGCCTCCATGGATGCTCAGAACGAAAAAGACGAAGCCGGCGCCCGCGATGCACTCGCTCAGAATGGTATCGAGTTTGTTGAACTGTCAGAAGAAGACAAGCAAGCCTGGGAAGAACTGGCGACTGGCGTTGTCGACGAACTGGCAAGCAAAGAGATTTATCCTGTTGAAGTCTTTAAGCGTTTACAGCAACGTCTTGAAGAGATGCGTCAGGAGCCTTAATGAAACGACTGGTTCAGTGGCTGCACCGTCTTGAAGACAGCGTGCTGGTCTTGCTTCTGCTCGCGATGATTATTCTCGCGGGCTACGACATTCTGGCCCGCTCAATTTTTGGCGGTGGTGTCTCATGGATTCCGCCCCTGTTGCGCGTCATGGTGCTCTGGATTGGCCTGCTTGGTGCGTTACTCGCCACCCGCTCGCGTGAACATATCAGCATCGACCTGATATCTAAGCTGGG
>NZ_DDKU01000006.1:0-7501 GCF_002339775.1 Thalassolituus sp. UBA2590 | reverse complement strand
ATATCTAAGCTGGGCGGCCCGACACTGAACCGTATCGCTTCAACCGTCACTCTGTTGTTCGCCGCTATCGTCTGCGGCCTGGTTGGCTGGTACTCAGGACAGTATGTACAACTTGCTTTTGAATTTCAGGATATTGCCTTCGCCGATATCCCAGCCTGGCCGCTGCAACTCATCATTCCGTTTACATTTGGTTTAATGGGCCTGCGTTTTTTCATTCAGGGCATCGCCGCTGCGACCGGTAAGGAACTGACTGCATGAGTATTCTCGTTACGGCACTCCTGCTGTTACTTGCACTGGCGGGTGCCCCTCTGTTTGCTGTGATTGCCGCATCAGCCATGTGGGGGTTCTTTCAGACCGAGGTCGATCTCCAGGTGATGGCGGTTGAGATTTACCGGGTTGCCGAAATGCCGGTTCTGATTGCTATTCCGCTATTTACCTTTGCTGGTTACCTGATGGGTGAAAGCAAGGCGCCTCAACGACTGGTGCGCATTACAGATGCCTTTCTTGGCTGGATGCCCGGCGGGCTGGCCATTGTCGCTCTGGCAGCCTGTGCGCTCTTTACGGCGTTTACCGGCGCATCGGGCGTTACCATCGTCGCTCTGGGTGCATTACTCGTTCCAGCGCTCAAGAAAGCCGGTTATCGGGAGAACTTCAACCTGGGCCTGGTAACTACGTCAGGCTCTCTCGGCCTACTGTTTGCGCCGTCACTGCCATTGATTCTGTACGGTGTGATTGCCCAACAGATGTCGCTGGAGACGCCTGTCAGCATCGATGACCTCTTCCTTGCTGGTATTCTGCCGGGCTTATTGATGCTCACCGCACTGTCGATGTACAGCGCATGGCAATCGCGTCACCTGCCAAAGTCGAATCACACCTTCGATCGCGCTGAAGCCTGGGCAGCTATCAAAGACAGCGCATGGGAAATTCCCCTGCCGTTTGTCGTTCTGGGTGGCATCTACGGCGGCTTCTTCGCCGTTTCTGAAGCAGCAGCCATCACTGCCTTCTATGTACTGATAGTTACCGTGATTATCCGCCGGGAAATTACCTTTACTCAGCTACCTGTAGTGATGCGAGACTCAATGAAGCTGGTTGGTGCTATCCTCCTGATCCTGGCAGTATCACTGGCATCAACCAACTACATGATTGATGCAGGCGTCCCTGAAAAAGTCTTTGATACGATTCAGGCACACGTCACAGACGGTTTCACTTTCCTGTTGTTGCTGACCATCTTCCTGCTGATTCTCGGCATGATGCTGGATATTTTTTCTGCCATCGTGATCATGATTCCGATTATTCTGCCAATTGCGGTACAGTACGGAATCCACCCGATTCACCTGGGCATACTGTTCCTGGCAAATATGCAGCTTGGATACTTTACTCCTCCGGTCGGGATGAACCTGTTTATTGCGAGTTTCCGTTTTAATAAACCAGTAATGACGTTATATCGAGCGACCTTGCCGTTCTTCTTTATTCTGCTGGCAACCGTTCTGATCATTACTTACTGGCCGGGATTAAGTCTGCTTCTTGTGGAGTGACGACATTTCATGATGAATGCCTGACCCTTCTTTACCGCGCCTTGCCCCTGTTTACCGTGGCCAGGCGTAGAGTAAAAGTCATTGGCATCTGCCATGTTCATGATCGCCACTTCATAGCGGCACCCAATTTAAGCGGGCCCCTGTTTCAGGGTTGCCCGCTCTTTTTTTGAGGTACATAACATGTCGATCATGCAGTCTGTTATGCGTCGGCTGGTCACTCTGACCGTCAAATCGCAGCTGAACCCCAGGGTTCCGGTCACCACTCAGCGTAAACGGCTCGACCTGCTGCGCTTTACGCCGATGCCAGGGGGAATAAAAGAATCCCATACCGAGCTTGCCGGTATCCCAACACGCCGTCTGACACCAACGCCCTGCCACGGTGCCATCCTGTATTTGCACGGGGGAGCTTATTGCACTGGCTCACCAGACAGCCACAGGGAAATGGTTGCCCGTATCGCGCGTAGCACTGAGCGTGAGGCCTTTATTCTTGATTACAGGCTTGCCCCTGAGGCTCCTTACCCCGCAGCGCTTGATGATGCCTTAGCAGCCTATACAGATCTCCTGTCGCGTCATCAGGATATCGTCATCATGGGTGACTCTGCTGGCGGTGGCCTGGCGATGGCATTAGCCGAAGCAATCAGCAAAACTGACTATGCCCAGCCCAATGCTATGGTGCTGATGTCCCCCTGGTGCGACCTGACCTGTAGCGGGCCGACCATCGACAGCAACAGGAAAATCGATCCTATGCTGCACCCTTTATGGCTGACTTCATCAGCTGAAATGTATGCCGCCAGTACAGCAAAAGACGAACCGGGGTTATCTCCCCTGTTTGGGGACATGAGCGGATATCCGCGTACGCTGATTCAGGTAGGATCTGATGAAATTCTGCTGTCCGACTCAACCCGTGCTGAGAGCGCAATGAAGGAGGCGGGGGTCGACGTCACACTTCAGGTTTCTGAAGGTATGTGGCATGTATTCCAGTTCCACGCCGCCTTCCTGAAGCCGTCAAAGAAAGCTGTGTATAGAATCGGCGAGTTTTTGCGCCAGTAAACCTGCATAAAAAATGCTGTACTGAGGCTAGCCCAGTACAGCATTCTTTATTGTTACATCGACTGAATCAGAACGAGTAATTGAAGGTCAGGTTCGCATTACGCGGTGCACCATAGATAGCACCTGACTGAATACCCGTCACGTACTTCTCATTCAGAATATTATCTACGTTAAGTTTCAGCTTCGCCTGATCATTGAACGTATAAGCTGCGAATGTATCCACCACCATGTAAGCGTCCTGCTTGTTTTCATTTTCTTTGTAGGCATCAGACTTCCAGGTAGCCTTCGCGCCCAGACGTACCGCCGGTGCAAACGGCAATACCGAATCGTAACGCGCCTTCCATACAGTGCGAGGAATCCAGGTAGACGTGTTATCGCCACTATCATCAGTAACACGAAGACGAGTAACACCAACGGCCAGATTAGACTCCTCTGTTACCTCACCGGCGATCTCTGCTTCAAAGCCTTTCGAATTTACGTCGGCTGGTACGTAGTAGGTTGTCGTATCCTCACGTTGGCCACCAACAATCGCTACCCCTTGCTGCTCTGCCTTGAATACCGCAAAGGTTGCGAGAACACGATCATTGAAGAACTCGGCTTTTGCTCCAGCCTCATAGTTCACACCCTTCATTGGATCAAGATAGTCACCGTTGATGTCGCCGTTATCCTGATTCTGATAAATATCAGAATAAGAAACATAAGTGGTAAAGTCGTCACTGACATCCCACGTCAGTCCTGCATAAGGGCTGGCTTCTTCAAGGTCCGGGTAATAAGTGCTCTCTGTGGTAGAACCATAGATAGAGCTGCCCTCTCGCTTCAGTTTAATAACGTTAACACCCGCGATTAGATTAAGCGTATCGGAAAGACCGAATCGTGATGAAGCATAAAAACGACTCAGTGATTTTTCACCGTCTCCGCGTTTCTCTTTTAAGCCGAATTCCGGCTCTGGGTAATCATCGCCGTCATAGTCGTCAAACGCTGGATATGGAAGAAAACCGCCAGACAGTACGGGACGGTTGTACGTCGTATTTTCATCTTCAATCTGGCTGACACCCACGAGAACACTGTGATAATTACCGAAGGCTTCAAACTCACCAGAGAGGTTCACATCAAATACGAGAGACGACTTTTCTGTATAGCCAGCGTAAGGCCAACCCACCAACCCTGTGTTGTCGTCATTCAAGCCGCCGCCGAGGGTGTAAGCGTACAGAAGGCGACTCTGACCATCGTAGCTGTTTGCATGAACGCTGGCTTTGGCTTCCCAACCAGATCCGAGGTCATGAAGGTACTCAACGAACATGTTCCGGCTTTTCGAATTCCAGTAGGTCCAGTCAGCAGAAGGCGAAGACGAAACATCAAAGTCAGCATAACCGCCATTAGCGTAGTTAAGCGTCAGAGATCCCCACATCGGGGAATCCTGCTCACTATTCTGGAAGCTTGAGCCGAAGGTCAGAATGCCACTGTCACCGACCTGGCCGTCCACGACCCAATAAAGCGAAGTGCGGCGGGTTTCAAGATCGCGGATATGCGAGTTCTTATTCTCCTGAACAGCAACAACACGTCCGGCCCAGCGACCATCACTCGTAAGTACCTTGTTACCGTCGACACCGAGGCGGACCTGATTATAGGAACCAAGTGTAAATAAAATTTCAGCTTCGTCCTCGTTAGTCGGCCGCTTACGCACATAGTTAATGGTGCCGGATGAATTACCAACCCCTGTTAACAGTCCATTCGCGCCCCGAACCAACTCAATACGTTCAAACAAGAAAGTGTCCTGCTGTCCCAGAACGGTACCGTAATCGTTACTGGTACCCAGACCGTCTACCTGCGTCAGCTGAATCTCAAAGCCTCGTGCATTATATGAGGTACGATTTGTTTCATATTCCTGAACATCAATACCGTTCATCATTTTTAACGCATCATTGGTTCCAGACGCGTCGTAAAGATCCATCGCTCGATCATCGAGAATCGTAATCGACTGAGGTGTCTCTTTGAGAGAGAGTGGCAGGCCGATTGCGCCCTTAGAAACCCGATTGTCCCGAGCTGCAGTAATTGAAACAGCATCAAGTTCTACCGACTGATCCGAAGAACTGTCCTCGGCGTACACGAGCTGAGAGAGTGTGGTGGCCAGGATCGCGGCCGCGAGTGGAGTGCGAATACTAAACATATTTACTGCCTTCAGTGAGAAGTTAAAACTCAGGCGCAATCAGTCTGCACCATAAGCCCGGCAGTGATTCTAACGATTGGATCATTTATCGTAAAGGCGAATCGTTCGTATTATGCTTTTGTTTTTATAGGGTATTTGCCTACAAAAAAACCCGCACTAGGCGGGTTTCTTTAAACTGAATAACTTCAGCTTAGTCTTCTGTGACTACGTCTTCTGCTTCAACAACAGGACGGTCAACCAGTTCAACGAACGCCATAGGCGCGTTGTCACCGGCACGGAAGCCACATTTCATAATACGAATGTAGCCGCCAGGGCGGTTCTGGTAACGAGGACCAAGATCAGTAAACAGTTTACCTACTGCTTCTTTGCTG
Source organism: Thalassolituus sp. UBA2590 (assembly GCF_002339775.1). Classification (NCBI taxonomy): domain Bacteria; kingdom Pseudomonadati; phylum Pseudomonadota; class Gammaproteobacteria; order Oceanospirillales; family Oceanospirillaceae; genus Thalassolituus; species Thalassolituus sp. UBA2590. The sequence continues at coordinate 2,378 of NZ_DDKU01000006.1, read as the reverse complement.
CGAGTGCGAGCAAAGGCCAGACGACGGTTAGCAACTGAATCAACCTTAGCAAGGGTGATCAGTGGCTCAGCTACACGACGCAGCTCCTTCGCCTTAGGCACAGTAGTCTTGATGATTTCATGCTCGAACAGGCTCACAGCCATGTTTTTAAACATAGCCTGACGGTGTGAGCTTGTGCGATTGAAGTGGCGACCACTTTTACGATGACGCATGGTTTTATTCCTTCACTACTTACGCAAGAACTTTGTCGTCGTTGCGGAGACTGGCAGGTGGCCAGTTCTCAAGGTGCATACCCAACGACAGTCCGCGTGATGCGAGAACGTCTTTGATTTCGGTCAAAGACTTCTTACCCAAGTTAGGTGTCTTCAGCAGCTCAACTTCAGTGCGCTGGATCAGATCACCAATGTAGTAGATGTTTTCAGCCTTCAGACAGTTAGCAGAGCGAACGGTCAGCTCCAGATCGTCCACTGGACGCAGGAGAATCGGATCGATCTCTTCTTCTTCACGAACCTGTTCAACGACTTCGTCGTTCTCGAGGTTAACGAAGATAGCCAACTGCTGCTGCAGGATGGTCGCGGAACGACGGATTGCTTCTTCCGGATCGATAGTGCCATCAGACTCCAGATCGATGATCAGCTTATCCAGGTCAGTACGCTGTTCTACACGAGCGCTTTCGACGCTGTAAGAAACACGTTTAACCGGGCTGTAAGTTGCATCGAGCTGCAGTTTGCCAATCGCCTTGGTCTCTTCATCGTTCTGATTGCGAGCTTCAACAGTCTCGTAACCACGACCTGAATCGATCCGAAGGGTCATTTTCAGTTCAGCGCCTTCACCCAGGTGAGCGATGACGTGATCTGGGTTGGCAATTTCAACACCATGATCCAGTTGAATATCAGCAGCTGTCACTGTACCCGGACCAACTTTGGTCAGAGTCAGGTTCGCCTCGTCACGTTCATGTAATTTGACCGCTACACCTTTGAGGTTCAGCAGGATTTCAATTACATCTTCCTGAACGCCGTCGATAGCGCTGTACTCATGGAGTACACCTTCGATTTCACATTCGGTGATTGCTGCGCCTGGCATAGACGACAGCAGGATACGACGTAACGCGTTACCCAGAGTATGACCAAAACCACGCTCCAGCGGCTCAAGTGTTACCTTGGCATGGGTACCGGATACTTCGTCCACCTGGATGTTACGAGGTGTCAAAAATTCATTCACTGCACGCTGCATAGCTGCCCCTTAAGTTCCTCTATTACTTAGAGTAAAGTTCCACGATGAGGTTTTCGTTGATCTCTGCTGGGAGATCAGCGCGCTCAGGAACTGCTTTAAAAGTTCCTTCCATCTTGCCGGCATTCACATCAATCCAACCGCAGTCAGCACGCTGACCAGCCAGATCGAGTGCAGTCTTGATGCGATCCTGAGACTTTGACTTCTCACGGACAGCTACCACATCACCGCCTTTAACCTGGAAGGAAGGAATGTTAACGGACTGACCATTAACAGTGATTGCTTTGTGAGACACCAGCTGACGTGCTTCAGCGCGGGTAGAACCAAAGCCCATACGATAAACAACGTTATCCAGACGTGATTCCAGCAGCTGCAGCAGGTTTTCACCGGTTGCACCTTTACGACGAGCAGCTTCTTTGTAGTAGCTACGGAACTGCTTCTCGAGGATGCCATAGAGACGACGGACTTTCTGCTTCTCACGAAGCTGCAGACCGTAGTCAGACAGACGACCACGACCAGCGCCATGAACGCCAGGCTTGGTTTCTAATTTACATTTTGTGTCCAGAGCACGGACGCCACTTTTCAGGAACAGGTCAGTTCCTTCACGACGCGCGAGCTTACACTTAGGACCAATATAACGTGCCATTATTGAGCCTCCTTATACGCGACGTTTCTTAGGTGGACGACAGCCGTTATGTGGGATCGGAGTAACATCAGTGATGTTAGTGATCTTGTATCCACATGCATTCAGGGCACGAACAGCTGATTCACGACCTGGACCAGGGCCTTTGACCTCTACATCCAGATTCTTCAGGCCGTACTCTTTAGCGGCTTCTCCTGCACGTTCTGCAGCAACCTGTGCGGCAAACGGCGTGCTCTTACGTGAACCACGGAAACCTGAACCACCTGCGGTTGCCCATGAGAGAGCGTTACCCTGGCGGTCAGTGATGGTCACGATAGTATTGTTAAAAGAGGCGTGGATGTGCGCGATGCCATCGACGACCGTCTTTTTAACTTTTTTCTTCGTTGATCTTTGTGGCTTAGCCATTTTTAAATCCTGCTTTTAATATCAACACTGCAACAAGTCGAATGCAGCTACACTAAAAGAGCAGATCCGGGTAATAAATTACTTACGGATCGGCTTGCGC